>JAXHTF010000127.1 GCA_034211275.1 Acidobacteriota bacterium | reverse complement strand
CTGGGTCTTGCTGCCACCAAGTACCGGTCCGGGAACAACGCAGAATCCCCCAAATACACAGACGCCTCGGCGCCGGGATCGCCGGCACCGAGGCGTCGTTGGGGGACTGCTGCTGTCTGGCGTCAGGCCATGCCGGCGGCGTGTTGGGTGCGCGCCGGGATCGTCGCGTTGCGGCGGTCGATGAGTTGCAGCATGTGGCGGATAGCGCCCTCGCTGGAGTTGATCAGCTCCCACTTGGTGGCGATGAGGGTGTGGGAGATCTGCTGCTGGCTGCGGCCGAGCATCTCCGCCACCTTTTGCTGATTGCGCACGTCCTGGTAGTTGCGCACGATCTGCCGTTGCAGCTCGGTCATCTCGTTCCAGCGCCACTGGAGCAGGTTGACCAGCACTTCCGCGGCCTCGTCGAACTCCGCCTGACCGCTGGCCAGGCTGAACGTGTTGCGGGTGCGCTTGAGGGCGCTCATCTTGTCCTGAGCCTTGTAGAAGGCCGGACCGTCGATGACGCTGCTGCGGCGGGTTTCGAGCCCGGCGGTGAGGTCGTCGTAGACCAGCACCGAGCGGAACCGCACCGGGTAAAGCTCTTCCTCGAGCACCATGAGCACGTCGTAGACGTTGGACGCCGACCGCAGGACCGCGGCCATCTCGTCGCCGCGGGTAATCTCCAGGTTCGCGAAGAGGTCGTTGCGATGCTCGTCGTTGACCCGCTCCGAAGCCTTTTGCAACCGCGCGGTGAGATCTGCTCGATCCGGCAGGCTCGAGGACCCGACGACATCGGACAACAGAACGTATAGCTTCATGGACACGGTACCTTTCTCCCTTCCCAATTCACCCGCCCCGGGGGGCCCGCCCACGCCCCGTTGAAGGGCTTTGGACCGGCGGAGGCCGTTTTTCTGTAGCTACTTATGCTACTCGTCCCCGACCCCTGCCGCAAGGGCTCAAGCGCTAAAAAGACATGTTTTCGCCGTTGTACGGGTCCGAGAGGGCCCTTTCCCGGGCTTTTGCAGTCCGAAGCTCAGGGGCCAGCGGTGGTGAGAACGGGTAGCTCCGCCTCCTCCAGGGTCTCCGGCGGCGGCGGAGCGGTGGGGCGAGGAGAGCTGCGCCGCTCCCGCAGCTGCAACACCAGGTCGTAGAGGATGGGCACCACCACCAGGGTCAGGAAGGTAGCGAAGGCGAGACCGAAGATCACCGCCACCCCCATGCCCCGCCACCACTGGCTGCTCTCACCGCCGGTGGTGAAGGCGAGGGTGTGGAAGTCCAGCTCGACGCCGGTGGAGAGGGGGATCAGGCCCAGGATGGTGGTCACCGCGGTGAGCACCACCGGCCGCAAACGGCGCACCCCGGTGGTCACCACCAGCGCCCGCCGCTCCATGCCCCGGGCCCATTGTTGCTCCCCGTAGTCGAGGAGCACGATGGCGTTGTTGACCACGATGCCCGCCAGGGAGATGACTCCCAGACCGGTCATGATGATGCCGAAGGGCAGGCCGGTGACCATCAGCCCCAAGAGCACGCCGATCATCGACATGGCCACCGAGGTGAGGATGATCCCCGGCAGCAGCAGGGAGTCGAATTTGCCCACCATCAACGCCAGCACGATGAGCACGCCGTAGAGGAAGGCGCGGGAGAGGAAGGCGGTGGCCTCCGCTTCGTCCTCGCTCTGGCCGGCGAAGCTGATGGTGTAGCCCGGCGGGAGCAGATCCGCCTGCGCCTCCAACCGATTCTGCGCCTCCCGGCGTACCGGCTCCGCCATCTGCGGGCTGCTCACCTTGCCGCTCACCGTCACCACCCGGCGGCGCTCTTTGTGCTTGATGGAGGTCAGGGCGCTGCTGCGCTGCAGCTCCGCCACGGCGCTGAGGGGGATCTGATCGCCGGTGTCGTTGACCATCGCCAGCCCCGCCAGACTCTCCAACGACCTCCGGGACGCCTCGTCCAGGCGCACGGTGACGTCCGCCTGGTCCTCGCCATAGCGGTAGGTGGATGCCTTGGTGCCGTTGATGGCGGTGCGCACGGTGCGGGCGATCTTCTCCGTGGTCAGCCCCAGCCGCGCCGCCTGGTCACGGTCCACCTGCACCAGCACCTCCGGCCGCGCCAGGTCGAAATCGTCGTCCAAGGAGACCAACCCCGGGATGTCCGCCACCAGCTGGCGCACCCGGGCGGCGATGGCTCCCAGGGTGGTGAAGTCGTCGCCCTGGATCTCGATGCTCAGGGGATCCCCCACCGGCGGCCCCTCCTCCGGGCGATCCACCTCGATGGTGGCGCCGGGGAGACCGGCCGCCTGACGGCGGGCTTGGTCCAGGGTGCGGAAGGAGCTCTGGCCGCGCTCGGCGCGATCCAGCAGGTCGAGGGTCACCCGGCCGTGGGTGGGATCCCGGGAGTCACCGCTCAACCCCAGATCATCGCTCTGACTACCGGCGCCGGAGCTCGCCGCCACCACCTCCACGTCGGGGACGCCCTGGAGCTGGGCCTCGAGCTGGCGCACCACGTCGTCGGTGCGATCCAGGGGCGAGCCCGGGGGCATCTCCACGTCCACCAGGATCTGGTTGGGCTCGGTCTCCGGGAAGAATTCGATGCCGGTGTTGAAGGGCCCGGCGAAGAGCACCAACACCACCAGGAAAGCCCCCACCACCGACGCCAGAATCAGCGCCCGATGGTCCAGCGCCCACTCCAGGAACTGCTGATACCGCTCCTCGGACCAGGCCTCCGCGCGCTGCAGACGCCGCCCCAGGGCGGAGCGGCGACCGCCGGCGCCCCCCTCCGCGGTCTCGGGCTGGGGCCTCAGGAAGACCGAGCAGATCACCGGGTTGATGGTGAAGGCCACCAGCAGCGAGGCGAGGAGCACGTAAATCACCGTCACCGGCAGATAGCTCATGAAGTCGCCCACCACGCCGGGCCAGAAGATCAGCGGGCTGAAGGCGCCGACGGTGGTGAAGGTGGAGACGGCGATGGCGGCGCTGACCTCGCGGGTGGCACGGCTGGCGGCCTCCAGCGGCTTCAGGCCTTCCTGCATGTGGCGGTAGATGTTCTCCACCACCACCACGGCGTTGTCCACCAACATCCCCACCGCCAGCACCAGCGAGAACAGCACCACCATGTTGAGGGTGGTGCCGGTGAGGTCCAGGACGGCGAAGGTGAGGAGCATGGAGAAGGGAATGGCGAGGCCGACGAAGATGGCCGCCCGCAGGCCGAGGACGAACATCAGCACCAGCACCACCAACACCAGACCGGAGGCGATGTTGTTCTCCAGATCCGCCACCATGCGGCGGATGTCCTTGCTCTGGTCCGCCAGCACGGTGACCTCCACCGACGAGGGCCACCCGGCCTGGGCCTCCTCGACGATGCGCCGCACCTCGTCCGCCACCTCGATGATGTTCGCCCCCACCCGCTTCTGCACCGACAGGGCCACCGACTCCCGGCCGTCGATGCGGGCGTAGGAGGCGCGATCCTCGAAGCCGAAGCTCACCGTCGCCACGTCGCGCACGTAGATCGGCGAGGACCCCGGCGCTTTGATCACGAAGTCGCCGATGCGGCGGGGCTCCGCCACCTCGCCGGGCACCCGCACGGCGTAGCTGCGCTCCCCCAAGTCCAGCCGGCCACCGGGGATGGAGACGTTCTCCCCGGAGACGGCGTCGATGACGTCGTCCAGGGAGAGCTCGTAGAGGCGCAGGCGCTCCGGGTCCACCTCCACCAGCACCTCCCGCTCGCGGCCTCCCACCAGCGTCGCCCGCAGCACCCCGGGCACCGCCTCCACCCGATCCTGGAGATCCTCCGCCAGCCGCCGCAGGGCCACCGACCCCACGTCCCCCGCCAGGTTCACCTGCAGCACCGGGATGTCGGAGAAGTTGATCTCTTGGAGGATGGGATCCTCCGCCTCCTGAGGGAAGTCCACCTCCGCCAGGCTGACCCGATCCCGCACCTTCTGGAGGGCGGTGTCGAGGTCGGTGCCGGAGACGAACTCGACGGTCACCGAGGACACGCTCTCCTGGGAGACGGAGCTCAGCCGCTTGAGCCCCTTGACCCCCTGCACCTCGCGCTCCACCGGCCGCGTCACCTGCGACTCCACATCCTCCGGCGAAGCCCCGGGATAGGGAGTGGTGACGATGATCAGGGGAATGCTGACGTCGGGGCTGCTCTCCCGGGGCAGGGTCCAATAGGCCAGACCGCCCACCACCACCAACAACACCGTCAAGAAGAAGACGGTGAGGCGATGCTTGAGGGAGATGTCGGTGAGGCTCAAGGGATCACCCGGCTTCCACGACTCGCTGGCCGTCGGCGAGGCCCTGCTGACCGGAAACCACCACCCGGGCGCCGGGCTCCAACCCTTCGGTGACCACCACCCGCCGCCCCACCACCGCTCCGGTCTCCACCTGCCGGCGGCGGGCGACGCCGTCCTCCACCACATAGACGGCGAAGTCCGGCCCCACCTCTTCCAGGCACTCCACCGGCACCAACAAGGCCTCCTCCAGCACCCGCCGGGAGACTTCCATGCGAGCCAGCATGCCCGGCTTCAGACGGCCGTCGGGGTTGGGAATCTCCGCCTCCACGTCGAGGGTTCGGGCCGCCGGGTCGAGCTCGGCCCCCAACCGCACGATGCGCCCCTCCGCCTCGGCTCCGCCGGCCCCTTCCACCCGCACCACCACCGGCGCCCCGACCTCCAGGAAGGGCACGTCGTTGGCCGGCGCCGGCGCGCGGACCTTCAAGGTGGAGGCGTCCAGCAGCTCCACCAGCGCCTGGCCGGGAACAGCGTAATCTCCCACCTCCACCCGACGGCTCACCACCTGACCGCTCCACGGCGCGGTGACCCGGGCTTTGTCCAGCTCGAGCTTGGCGCTGGCCAGCCGCGCCTCCGCCACGTCGCGGTCGGTGACCGCGTCCAGCAGCTGCTGCTGGGTGATGGAACGGCGCTCGAAGAGGTTCTGGGCCCGCTCGTGACGGGCGAGGGCGCGGCGACTCACCGCCTCCGCCTCGGCCACCGCCTGCTTCAGGGCGCGGGCGTCGATCTCCAGCAGCCGCTGGCCGGCGCGCACCGAGTCGCCGTCCTCCACGTGCACCGCTTCGACCACTCCGGGGACCTCCGCCGCCAGCACCGCCCGGCGCACCGGCTCCAGATCCGCCGGCAGATGGGCCACATCCACCACCCTCTCGGGCTCCACCACCTCGGTGGTCACCGGCAGGGAGCGGGGGGCCTCGGGCTCGCTCTCGACAGCGGGATCCCCACCGCAGGCCGCCAATCCCAGCAGAAAGGGGCCCAGCAGAAGGGGGCCCAGCAGAAGCATCCAGCTCCTGCTCCTGCACTCGTTCCTGCGTCGGCTCATGCGTCGGCGCTCCTTCGTGCTCATGATTCTCCCTCCCCATGCTCAGATCCCGAAGGAGCCCAGTCTCGGCTCGGCACCAGACCCACCGCCCGCTGGAGCTGGGCCCAGCGGATGCGCACGTCATAGGTTGCCTGGACCCGCTCCAGCTCCGCCTCGGTGGCGTCCCGCTGGGCTTCCAGCCATTCGGTCTGCAGGGTCACGCCCTGGCGATAGCCTTCTTCCGCCACCCGGCTCGCCTCCGATGCCGCCATGGCCGCAGCCCGGGCCGCCAGCAGGCGCTCGCGATCCGCCTGGTAGGCCGCCAGCGCCTGCTCGATCTCCACCCGGATGCGATTCTCCAAATCTTCCTGTCGCCAGCGCAGCTGCCGCTGCCGGCTTTCCAGCTGCGCCACCTCGCCCTTGCGCCGGCCACCGTCGAAGAGCTCCCAGCGCAAACCGAGAGCGAGGCTCCAGTCACGGTAGAGGGCGTCGTCCAGATTCTGCGCCAGCCGCGCCGTGCGGCCGTAGGAGCCGTTGAGCTCGATCTGCGGCTTGCCTTCGGCGCGCACCACCGCCGCCTGATGCCCCAGGGCATCGTCCTGGAGCTGCAGATCTTCCAGCTCCGGCCGCTGGCGGCGGGCCAGGGCGAGGAGGGCTCCCAGCCCCGGAGCTTCCGGCTCGGCTTCCAGCTCGATCTCGGGGGACGGCGGCGGGGCGGCGGACTCTCCACCCGGGATGACCTCGCCGGCGCCGGTTCTCCGAGTTTCTACTTCTCCGGCCCCGATCCTCAGCTCCACCTCGGAGCCGACGCCGAGCACCGCCCGCAGCTCGCTCTCCGCCACCTTCACATCGCCACGAATGCGGGCCACCAAGGGCCCCAACTCGGCCACGCCGGAGCGCGCCCGCAGCAGGTCCAGGCGAGTGGCGTCGCCCAGCTCGTAGCGCGCCTCCACCGCCGCCAACACCTGCTGCCGCAGACGCTCTTGGATCTCCACCGTGGCGAGGGCGCTGCGCCGGGACAGCAGGCGGTAGTAGACCTCCGCCGCCCGTAGCGCCAAGTCCAGCCTCTCGGTGCTGACCTGCGCCGCCGTGACCTCGGTGGCGGTGCGGGCCAGGTCGAGGGCCGCCGACACCTTGCCCCAGGTGTAGATCGGCTGGGTGACGTCCACTCCCCAGCTGTAGAGCTCCTGGCGCTGAGGCTCGAAACTGCCGCCGGGGAATTGATCCAGCAGATCCTCGAAGTCAGCGCTGTTGAGCAGTGAGGGATTGCGCGAAGCGTTCCAACCGGTGCGCAGGATGATCTGAGGGAAGGCTTCGGCCCGCGCCTCCACGACGCCCCCGAGGGTCTCCACCCGGCGCTCCTGCTCCGCCTGCAGCGCAGGATTTCCTTCCAATGCCAGCTCCACCGCCCGCTCCATGGTGGGTACCGCCAGGGACTGAGCAGCGACCGCCGGAGCCAGGCACAGGGCCAGCAGACCGGCCCAAACGAGCAGCGAGTAGACAGGAAGAGACTGTGCGGCTCGCTGACTTTGCAGAGGTTTCATGGAGATTCTCCCGGAGGGGACCGGCCAATCGGTAAGCTACTCTCACTCCGTCCCACCGTCAACCCGAGCGGGGAGAAAGCCTATACTTCGCCTCCTGGAACGTCCTTCGAGGAGACCCCATGAACCCGGACGAGAATCCCATCGCTTCCTCCCGTATGCGCCGGGAAGCGGCGCGGCGGTTGGGCATCGAGATCGAGAGCCTGGACCCGGGCACCGGCTATCTGCTGGAGCTGCGCCGGGGCGGGCGGCGCCGCATTCTGGTGCACGGTCCTTCCCCCCTCAACGACGCCGGCGCGTCGCGGCTGGCGGGGGACAAGTACTACACCTCCCTGGTACTGCAGCGGGCAGGTTTCCCCGTGCCCCGGGGGACCCGCTGCCTGCAGCCGGGGACCTATCAGGTCAGCGACTTCAGCGAGTACACCGGCCTGGAGACCGCCCGCTCCTTCGCCGCCGAGGAGGGCTTTCCGGTGGTGGTCAAGCCCAACCGGGGCTCCCGCGGCCGCGGCGTGGCGGTGGCGGCGGACGAGGAGGAGTTAGAGGAGGCGGTGCGGGAGGTGTGGCAGGACGATCCTCTGGCACTGGTGCTGGAGCTCATCCCCGGCACCGACCGCCGTCTGGACTTCCTCGACGGCGAGTTTCTCTACGGCTATGACCGCCGTCCGGTGGTGCTGGAGGGCGACGGCCGCAGCACCCTCCGCGAGCTACTGGCGGGATGGGATCGCCGCTTCACCGGCGCCGACTTCGAACGCCGGCTGCTCCACGACCCCCTGTGGCGGCGCTCGGTGGTGCGGCTGGGCTTCGGGCTCGACACGCCGCTGGAAAAGGGCCGCCGCATCGAGCTCTCCGGCGACATCCTCAACCTCAACCGCTTCTGCGTCGCCCGCTATCTGCCCGACCCGCCACAGGAATGGATCGATCTCGGCCTGCGCATCGGCGCCGCCCTGCACCTGCGCCACTTCGGCATCGACTTCCGCCGCCGCACCCTCGATGGAGCGCCGGAGGAGGCGCCGGAGAAAGCAGTCGTGCTGGAGGTCAACGCCTCCCCGAGCCTCGGCCAAAGCTACGAGATGGGCTATGTCGAGGAGACGGTAGCGGCGGAGATGCGGGTGCTGGAAGCGTTGATGGGGGATTGAGAGTTACCGAGCCGTCACCGGGAAGCCGGCAAATCCGGGTTACGCTCATCCGATGAACTCCGAAGGTTCCCTCGGCACCCGACTGCGGGAGCTCGCCCTGCTCTGCTTCAAGCTCGGCTGCATCGCCTTCGGCGGTCCGGCGGCGCATATCGCCATGCTCGAGGACGAGGTGGTGAGCCGGCGGCGGTGGCTCACCCGCCAGCACTTTCTCGACCTGGTGGGCGCCACCCATCTGATCCCGGGCCCCAACTCCACCGAGACGGTGATGCACGTGGGCTATGAGCGCGCCGGCTTTCTCGGGCTGCTCACCGCCGGCAGCCTGTTCATCCTGCCGGCGGCGGTGATCACCGGTGCCTTCGCCGCCTTCTATGTCGCCTACGGAGCGCTGCCTGCGGTGGAGCCGCTGCTGGCGGGAATCCAGCCGGCGGTCCTGGCGATCATCGCCGGGGCCCTGCTCAAGCTCGGCAAGAAGGCCATCACCGGCTGGGAGACGGCGCTGCTGGGAACCGCAGTGGCGATCCTGACGCTATCGGGGGTGAACGAGATCGCCGCCCTGGCCGCCGGAGGCATCTTGGGCATGCTGTGGTTGCGCCTATCTTCCGGCGAAGGAGGTCCCAACGGAGACGGTACCGGCGCAGCCGCAGAGCCAGCTGAGAACGAGAAGAGCTCGCCGAAAGCCAGCGGCGCCTTCCTCGCCTTCACAGGAACTTCCGCCGCCGGCGCAGCAACGACCGGCACTGCAGCGGCCACCACGGCGGCTGCGAGCCCTACCCTCCTCTCCCTCGGTCTCTTCTTCCTCAAAGTGGGAGCGGTGCTCTACGGCAGCGGCTATGTGCTCATCGCCTTCCTGGAGGGGGATCTGGTGCGGCGCTGGGGCTGGCTCACCGACACCCAATTGCTGGACGCCGTAGCGGTGGGTCAGCTGACGCCGGGGCCGGTACTCTCCACCGCCACCTTCGTCGGCTACCTCCTCGCCGGCGTGCCCGGCGCAGCGGTGGCCACCGTCGCCATCTTTCTGCCCTCCTTCACCTTCGTCGCCGTACTCAACCCGCTGATCCCCAAGCTCCGCCGCTCCCCCTGGACCGCCGCTTTCCTCGATGCCGTCAACGCCGCCGCCCTGGGTCTGATGGCGGCGGTGACGGTGCAGCTGGCGCTGGCGGTGCTCACCGGCTGGATCCCCATCGCCATCGCTGTGCTGGCCGCCGTCGCCCTGCTCCGCTGGAAGGTCAATGCGATCTGGCTGGTTCTCGGCGGCGGTCTCGCGGGCTGGGTGTTGGGTGCCCTCAACGGCTCTTGGTAGGGTGCCGCGAGCAGAGACCTGCAGAATCGGCCCCTCGGCAGACGAACAAATACATACTAAAAGTTAAAAAAGTGTCTGTATTTCCGGGTGGATAGCAACTCTACTCTGACAAGACCGTATTCTCAGTAGGGCTAATTGTTGCCTCGCTGCTGAAGTGAAAGGTCAGGCAATCTTCCCAACGGGGGTTGGCCGCCAAGGAATGCACCGGCAGCCCGGCCGACTCGGAGCTAGCCCGCCGGACTCGTGACAGAATCCGGCGAGCCCATTTTGGATTTTCAAGGAAGCTGATCGATGATGAAGAAACTCGCTCTCGCCGCCCTTTTCACCCTCCTCATTCCCTTCGCCGCCGAAGCCCAGCAGGGCCAAGCCGGTCCGCCGAACCTGCCCTTCGACACCAGCGCCTTCCGGGACGCCACGAATACCCGGGAAGGACGCATCGTGGCCAAGATTCGCCTTGCCTACGTACCAGCAGAAGAAGAGGAGGGGGACGGCGAGTTGTGCATCGCTTTGGGCATCGAGCCCGACCCGCGGGCGATTCTCAAGGGCTACATCTCCTTCCTCGACTCCCACTACAACGAGAAGGGCAAGGAGAAGCGCCGGAAGATCAACGTCAAGCTCAAGGGCAAGCCCACCAAGGACGACGGCATCGAATTCTGGGCCGAGTGCGCCCCCCAAGAGAAGCCCGGCGCCAACGATCAGTTGAAGATCTTCATCCGCCGGCCGCGCAAGGAGATGCTCGACATCGCGACTCCCTACCCGGAACCGGGGAAGTACCGCTGGATCAACGTCACGGCGCTGCCCAACGGTGGTCTGAACTGGAGCTTCGAAACCACCGATCAGGACGCCTGAGCGCCGGACGTCCACTCCCTCCGGAGGATGCCGTAGACCAAGGCATCCTCCGGCTCTCCCCATTTCAGGTAGTGCTCGCGCAGATGGCCTTCCTGGCGTAGGCCGAGCTTGAGCAGGACCCGGCCGGAAGCGGTGTTGCCGCCCAAGACCTGGGCGTGGATGCGGTGCAGGCCCAACCCCCGAAAGCCGAAATCCAGCACCGCTCGGGCGGCTTCGGTAGCATAGCCGCGACGCCAGTAGGGCACGCCGATCCAATAGCCCAGCTCCCCCCGACTGTGCTGAAGATCGAGGCGCAGGCCGGCGGAGCCCACCAAAGCTCCTCCCGGGGGCCCATCCTCATCGCCCTCCCCAGCGACGGTGACGGCACAGATCATCTGGCGCCGTTCGCGCCACAAATCCTCGTGGCCTGCGATCCACTCCCCGGCGGCCTCCAACGGATAAGGATGGGGAACGTTGAGAGTGGTGTCGGCGATGGCCCGCTCCCCCGCCAGGCGATGGAGCTCCAGCGCGTCGGAGTCCTGGAAAGGACGCAGCAGTAGGCGCTGGGTGACCAGGGTGGGGCGGGCGGAGTTGGGGGTGATGGGACTGGGTGGATCTTGGTTCACGGCTTCTCCTCGCTTGGGTCCTAGCTCGGACCGCTCTCCGAATCCAAGCCTACCCGCCACTCAGCCGCCGCGCTAGATCCTCCGGCAGCACGTGATCGGTGGTGCGCACCCGCTGCCAATCGAAGCTCTCCACCAGCTCGCCGGCGGAACGCGGGCTCGGCTCTTCCTGAAGCCCCAAGCTCCACGCCAGATAGCCCACCAGCGCCCGCGGCTCGACCCCTGCTTGCCGCAGCGACCGCAGGGTCAGTCCTTCGTCGCGCTTGGAGAGTTTCTCCCCCTCGGCGTTGAGCACCAGCGGCACGTGGGCATAGGCCGGCGGGGTGCCGCCGAGGGCCTCGATGAGCTGGATCTGACGGCCGGTGGAGTCGAGAAGGTCCGAGCCCCGCACCACGTCGTCGATCTTCATCAGCAGATCGTCCACCACCACCGCCAGCTGGTACGCCCACAGGCCGTCCCGGCGGCGCAAGACGAAGTCGCCGACGGTACGATCGACCCGCTCGGTCTGCGGCCCCAGGACCCGGTCGACGAAGGTCACCGGGTGATCATCGACCCGAAAGCGCACCGCCGCGCTCGTCTTCCCATGGCCTTGACCGCCAGCTGCAGTGGTCTCCTCCAGCACTTTGGACAACCAACCCCGCTCCAGCACCTTGGGCCGCAGCCGCGCCGGATACGCCGGTCCCTGGTGAGGACCGTGGGGCGCCGTCGCCAGCTCCCGCAGATCCTTGCGCGAGCGCCGGCAGGGAAAGAGCCGACCCTGGAGATCGAGCTGCCGTAGCGCGTCGCGGTAGTGCTGGGAACGCTGCGATTGAACGTGAGGCCCCAGCTCGCCCCCCTTCCCTCCCCCTTCGTCCCAATCCATCCCCAACCACGCCAGATCTTCCAACGCCGCCTCCGCCGCCCCCGGCACCGTCCGCGGCGGATCCAGATCCTCCAACCGCCAAACAAACGTCCCCCCCCGGCTCCGCACCGACCACCACGCCACCAGCCCCGTGCGCGCATTGCCCACGTGCAGCAGCCCCGACGGGGTCGGAGCGTAGCGGCCCCGGGGTGGGGTCATAGAGCCAGAGCTCAAGGCTCCCGAAGGCTCAATCCGCCACAGCCACGCCCACCGGGCAGCTCACCCCGGTGCCGCCGAGGCCGCAGTAGCCGCCGGGGTTCTTGGCCAGGTATTGCTGGTGGTAGTGCTCGGCGTAGTAGAACTCCGGAGCGGGGAGGATCTCGGTGGTGATGGGGCCGTAGCCGGCCTCGGTGAGGCGGCCTTGGAATGCGTCCCGGGAGGCTTCGGCGGCTTGGGCCTGGGCCTCGGTGGTGGTGTAGATGCCGGAGCGGTATTGGGTGCCGGCGTCGTTGCCCTGGCGCATGCCCTGGGTGGGGTCGTGGGCCTCCCAGAAGGTCTTGAGGAGCTCCTCGAAGGAGACCTTCTGCGGATCGTAGACCACCAGCACCACCTCGTTGTGGCCGGTGAAGCCGCTGCAAACCTCTTCGTAAGTGGGATTGGGGGTGAAGCCGGCGGCGTAGCCGACGGCGGTGGTGTAGACACCGTCGAGCTGCCAGAACTTGCGCTCCGCACCCCAAAAACATCCGAGACCGAAGATCGCCCGCTCCATGCCCTCCGGGAACGGCGGCTCCAGGGGGGCGTCGAGGACGTGGTGGCGATTCGGTACCGGCATCTTCTCCGCGCGGCCCGGCGGCGCCTCGTCCGGTGTCGGCATGGTGGTTTTCTTCTTCCAAGCCCAGAGAGCCATGGTCAGCTCCTTTCCCCCGCAGGGGGTCGATTCAAGATCAAACTCCGAAGTAGCGCGCCTCGGGATGGTGGAAGACCAGGGCGGAAACGCTGGCCTCCGGGTCCATCATGTCGCCGTCGGTGAGCTCGACGCCGATGTCTTCCGGCGCCAAAGCAGCGAAGAGCTGGCGCTGGCCACCGAGATCCGGGCACGCCGGATAGCCGAAGCTGTAGCGCTTGCCCCGGTAGCGGCAGGCGAAGAGATCCTTGGGGGACAGGCCCTCCGGATCCGCCACGCCCCAGCTGCGGCGCAGCTCCCGATGCACCCACTCCGCCGCCGCCTCGGCGGTCTCCAGGGCCAGCGCCGCCAGCCCGTGGCTCTTCAGGTACTCGCCCTGCTGCTTCCACTCCTCCACCTGCTCCCGGACGCCGGCGCCGGCGGTGGTGACGAAGACGGCCACGTGGTCGTCGTCGAGGACGTAGTCCGTCAGGCACAGGCCATCGCCGTCCTGCCGCGGCAGCTCCCAGCGCGCCGCGGCGAGGTCGCTATCCGGCTCCAGGAGCATCAGGGTGTTGCCCTCCGCCCGCGCCGGGTAGAAACGCCAGGCGGCCTGGCAGCTCATGCCGCCACCGCGGCAGAAGTCTTTGAGCTCGTCCATCAGGCGCTCCAGCTTGCGGTATTTCTCATCCCCCGCCGCCGCCAGCTTCGCCACCGAGCCTTTGAGGCCCAGGTGTTTGGCGAAGAGCATCTGGGGATTGAGCAGCGCCCAGACCTCGTCCAGATCGAGCTCCCGGGAGTGCCGGCCGAGATCCGGCGGCCGGGGGATGTCGACGTCGCGGCTCACCGCCACCTGGCGCCGCGGCCCCGCCGAGGAAGACCCCTTGCCCGGAGCTTCGGCGGCCTGGTCGGCGGCCGCCTGCTCCGCCACCTCGCGTTCCAGCTCCACCCGCTCGCTGGGCTCCAACAACCGCTCCACCAGCCGCAGGCCGTTCATGGCGTCCTTGGCGTAGGTGCATAGAGCGCCGTAGGCCGGTGCGATCTTCTTGTGGGTGAAGCGCCGGGTGAGGGCGGCTCCGCCCACCAGCATGGGTACCGAAATCCCCGCCGCTTGCAGATCACCGGCGCTGGTGACCATCTGCTGAGCGCTCTTGACCAGCAGACCGGAGAGGCCCAGCACGTCCGGCCGATGCTCCTCCACCGCCTGGATCAGCACCTCGCTGGGCACCTTGATCCCCAGATTGACCACTTCGAAGCCGTTGTTGCTGAGGATGATGTCCACCAGGTTCTTGCCGATGTCGTGGACATCCCCCTTGACCGTGGCCAGCAACACCTTGCCGCGGCTGGAGCCGTCGGAACGCTCCATGTGGGGTTCCAGGAAGGCCACCGCCGCTTTCATCACCTCGGCGCTCTGGAGCACCTCGGCGACGATCAGCTGGTTGTCGTTGAATAGCCGGCCCACCTCCTTCATGCCGTCCATCAGCGGGCCGTTGATGATCGCCAGGGGCTCGGGCCAGCGCTCGTCCTCCAGGGCCTGGGCGAGGTCGTCTTCGAGACCGATCTTGCTGCCTTCCACCACCGAGCGGGCGATGCGCTCCGCCAGCTCCAGCTCCTCCCGGGGCTGCCGGGGGGTCATGGCGCTGCGGTCCCGGAAGTGGGCGGTGAAGGCTTCCACCGCCGCATCACCGCCGGCCACGTCACCGGGGTCGAGGAAGATCAAGGCCTCCGCCAGCTTGCGCTCCTCCTCCGGAATCTCGGCGTAGCGGGCCAGCCGCTGGGTGTTGACGATGGCGGTGTCGAGGCCGGCGCGGGTGGCGTGGTAGAGGAAGACGGAGTTGAGCACCTCGCGGCCGGCGGTGGGCAGACCGAAGCTGACGTTGGAAACGCCGAGGATGGTGCGGGTGTGGGGCAGCTCCGCCTTCAACCGGCGCACGCCCTCGATGGTGCCGGCGGCGGAGCCCAGATAAGCCTCGTCGCCGGTGCCGCAGGGGAACACCAGGGCGTCCCACCAGATATCCTCCGGCGCTACCCCCATCTCCTCGGTGAGGATGCGGTAGCTGCGGTGGGCCACCTCCATCTTGCGCTCCACCGACACCGCCATGCCCTGCTCGTCGATGAGCCCCACCACCAGCGCCGCGCCGAAGCGCTGGGCCAGCGGCACCACCGCCTCGAAACGACTGCGGCCGTCCTCCAGGTTGATGGAGTTGAGGATCGCCTTGCCCTGGCAGTAGGTCAGGGAGCGCTCCATCACCTCGGCGTCGGTGGAATCGATCATCACCGGCACCTTGATCAGCTTCATCAGCTGGTCGAGGAAGAGCTCCATGTCCCGCAGCTCGTCGCGATCCGGATCCTGCAGGCAGACGTCGACGATCTGCGCCCCGGCCTTGACCTGGCCCCGGCCGATCTCCGCCGCCTGTTCGATCTCGCCGGCGGCGATGAGGCGCTTGAATTTGCGGCTGCCCAAGACATTGGTGCGCTCCCCCACCAGCAGCGGCCGGTTGTCGGCGGTGAGCTCCACCGCTTCCAGCCCCGAGACCAGCGGCCGCTGATGCACCGGGATGCGCCGCGGCCGGTAGTCCGCCACCAGCTCCGCCAGGGTGCTGACGTGCTCCGCGGTGGTGCCGCAGCAGCCCCCCACCAGGTTCAACCAGCCGCTATCCAGGAAGCGGCCGAAGACCTCGCGGAAGTGTTCCGGGCCTTCCTGATACTGCCCCTCCTCGTCCGGCAGACCGGCGTTGGGAACGCAGGCCACGCGGGTGCGGCAGAGCTCGCTCAGGGTGCGCAGGTGATCCGCCATGAGCCCCGGCCCGGTGGCGCAGTTGAGTCCCACGTAGAGCAGATCGGCGTGCAACAAGGAGACCGCCAGGGCCTCGGCGTCCTGCCCGGCGAGCATGGTGCCGGTGGGCTCGATGGTGGCGGACACCGCCACCGGGATGCGCCACCCGGCCCATTCGAAAGCCTGCTCCAGCCCCAGCAGCGCGGCCTTGATGTTGCGGGTATCCTGGCAGGTCTCCACCAGCAGATAGTCGGCGCCGCCGGCCATCAATCCCTGGGCCTGCAGACGGAAATTGTCCACCAGCTCCTGGAAGGTGACCCCGCCGGTGACCGAAATGGCCTTGGTGGTGGGACCGATGGAACCGCAGACGAAATGAGTGCGCCCCGGGCGGTCGTGGCGAGCGCAGGCGCCGCGGGCGATCTCCGCCGCCACCCGGTTGATCTCGTAGGCACGGTGAGCCTGGTCGTACTCCGCCAGCACCAGCGGTGTACCGCCGAAGGTGTTGGTCTCCACGATGTCGGCACCGGCGGCGAGATAGCTCTCGTGGACGCCGTCCACCACCTGGGGCGAGATCAGGCAGAGCATCTCGTTGCAGCCCTCCAGGTCCGGGCCACCAAAGTGGTCGGCGGTGAGCTCCACCGACTGCATGGCGGTGCCGGTAGCGCCGTCGAGGACCAGAATGCGCTCCTCCAGGGCGGAGAGCAGGGCGGCAGTGCGGGCTTCCCGATCCGCCGGCTCCGGCGGTGGCTCCGCCGGTGCCTGGATGGGGTAGGCGTAGGCCGAGGAAGATTTGGCAGAAGGGCTCATGGAGAAAGAATCCTAGCGTTGGGGATGGACCGAGATGGGGAGACGGTGGAGGATTGTGTTCGTTCCCTCCGGATCGACGACCGGTAACCGGCGGCCAACTACCGGCAACCAGTTACCGGCATCGGAGCACCAGCGGCTAAGTCACCGAACAGTGCAGATCGAGGCGCTTCATCAGCTGGCTCACCGCCCGGGAGCTGGCCATGACGTAGAAGTGCACCGCCGGAACGTTGCGGTCGAGCAATTCCTCCGTCTGCCGTGCCGCCCACTCGACGCCGATGTCCAGAACATGCTTGGCGTCGGCGGCCTGCACCTCGTCCGCCAGCTGGGAAGGGATGTCGACGAAGAAATTCCTCGGGATGGTGGTCAGCTGGCGCTTCTTGGTCAGGATCTTGAGCCCCGGGATGATAGGGACCTCGATGCCCGCGGCGCGACAGGCCTCGACGTAGCTGAAGTAGCGCTGATTGTCGTAGAACATCTGAGTCACGATGTACTCCGCCCCGGCCTCCACCTTCGCCTTCGCCCACCGGATGTCGCTCTCCAGATTGGGCGCCTCGAAATGCTTCTCGGGGTAGCCGCCGACGCCAATGCAAAAGTCCGACGGCTCGGCGTCCAGCAGATCCTCTTCGAGATAGATCCCCCGATTCATATCCGCCACCTGCTGCACCAGGTCCATGGCGTAGATATTGCGGCTGCGGCCGTGGCGCAGGGGCTTCTTGTAGCCGCTGTCGTCGCCGCGCACGGCGAGGACGTTGTCGATACCTAGATAACGCAGCTCGATGAGGAAATCTTCCGTCTCCTCACGAGTGAAGCTCTGGCACAGAATGTGGGGCACGGCATCGACGTTGTATTTGTTCTGAATCAGCGCACAAACGCCCAGAGTTCCGGGGCGCTTGCGCTTGACCCGGCGCTGAAAACCGTCCGGAGTTTCCTCGTAGATGATCTCCGCGGCGTGGCTGGTGATGTCGATGAACGGCGGCTCGTAGCGCATCAGGTCATCGATCAAACGCAACAAGCCCTGCAGGTCCCCACCGCGCAAGGGCGGAATGATCTCGAAGCTGATCAGCGGACGCGCAGCGCGATCCAGATGTTCAGTGACCTTCATGACCACGAAAGTATACCCGAGCGCTCACAAATCCGTGCTGCGGTCGCACCCATCTCCCCTCCCGCACCGGCAGCAGGACCAGCTCGCAGCGAGATGGCGTGCGCAGAACCTACTACCCGGGATCCAGCGGGCGTCAGATCGTCGAAGCGCAGGAGAGAGGCGCGGAGGCGTACTCCGGGTACGCCGCACAAGCCGAACGACGAGCACGCGGCGAGATGGCGTGCGCTGAGCCCTGGGAGCACTGGTAGAGTCACCGATCATGAACGCCCAGGGACAAGGCCGACCGGCGCTGCGGGCGGCAGGGGACCTGATCTGCGGCAGCCTTGCCTTTCTCGCCGCGTTCCTCCTGCGCATCCACGTCCCCCTGCCCTTCACCCTCGGGCTGCTGCCGGCGGACCGCATGGCCTACTTCTTCAGCCAGTGGTGGATCGTCGCCGTCAGCCAGCTGCTGCTGCTCTACTTCTTCGGCCTCTACGACCCGCCGGAGCCCGAGTCCCGGGCCGAGCTGCCGCGGCGCCTGCTGGCGGCGGTGGTGGTGCACAGCCTGCTGCTCATGGGCTTCTACTTCCTCACCAACCGCGAGTTCCCGCGCTCGGTGCTGGTGCTTTTCGCTGCCATCGACTTTTCAGGCTTGCTCGCCTGGCGCAGCCTGCTGCTACGGCTGCACAGCCCGCCGCCGCGGCGGGTGATCATCGTCGGCAGCGGACCGGTAGCCCGGGAGCTGGCGTCCACGGTGCACCACCATCCCTGGTACCAGCTGCAGGTGATGGGTCACGTCAGCGCTCCGGACGACGGCGAGGTGCACCCGCCGGAGCCCGATGCCCTGCCGCCGGAGCAGATCCTCGGGCCCCACCTGGGCACCGTCGACGACCTGCCGGCGCTGTTGGCGGAGGGGGCGGCGGACGAGGTGATCCTCGCCACCGACGCCTATCCCTGGCAGACGCGGCTCATCGACCGGCTGGCGCGGGAGGCCGCCGGGGGCGGGGTGCTGCTGTTGCCGGGGCCCTTCGAAAGCCTCATCGGCCGCATGCGCTACCGCTGGGTGCGGGATTTACCCATGGTGGAGGTGGTGCGTCAGCGGGAGTGGCGGGTGAGCTCCCCCATGAAGCGCAGCTTCGACATCCTGGGAGCCACCCTGCTGCTGCTCCTGGCGCTCCCCGCCATGGCCGCCACCGCGCTGCTGGTGCGGCTGACCTCCCCCGGCCCGGTGATCTACCGCCAGACTCGGGTGGGAATACACCAAGAGCCCTTCGAGCTGCTCAAATTCCGCACCATGCACCAGGACGCCGAGGCCGCCACCGGCGAGGTGCTGGCCCAACCCAACGATCCGCGGCTGACGCCGGTGGGCGGCTTTCTCCGCCGCACCCGCCTCGACGAGCTGCCCCAGCTGTTCAACGTGCTGGGGGGCAGCATGAGCCTGGTGGGACCTCGGCCGGAGCGGCCGGTCTTCGTACGTCGCTACTTGGAAGAGGTGCCGGGCTACGCGGAGCGCTTCTCCATCGCCCCAGGCCTCACCGGCCTGGCCCAGATCAACGGCCACTACCACTCGACGGCGCAGAACAAGCTGCGCTACGACCTCGCGTACATCGCCAACTGGAGCCTGTGGCTGGATTTCTCCACTCTGCTGCGCACGGTGAAGATCGTGCTCTCGTCCCAGGGAACCTGAGCTGACCGAGGATCCCGCAGCTATTCCTTCCAGCTCATGGATGGTGGAATCTGCTCCTCGAACTGCCAATCCAACGCCACCGCCTTGTCAAAGCTCTGCCGCGCTTCCTCGTCTTTTCCGGCGAGGGATTGGGCCTTGCCCAGATTGAGGTAGATCTCCGGCCGGGGCTCCACCGCCAGGGCGTCCCGATAGGCTTGTTCCGCCGCCTGGGGCCGGTTGAGCAAGAGATATTGGCTACCCAGCGCCAGGGGGATCCCCGACTCCACAGGATCCAGCTCCTCCGCCCGCCGCAGGTCCCGCAGGTTGCGCTGGAGGATCTGCCGGGGGGCCTGACGGGCGGCGACCAGCTGCAGGCTGATGGCCTCCACCCGCGCCAGCAGGCGGCTGGCCAGGCGACGCTCGGCGCTGCGCTGGACTTGCCAGACGACTCCCACTGCCAGGGCCACCGAGAGCAGGATGGCCACCCAACGCCCTCTCATGACGACTCCTTCGGAGGCGACGACGGCAGCACCCAGGCCAGGAAGAGAATCGCCTGATAGGCCACCAGGGCGATGCGGAAGGGGAATTGAGCCGCGGCGAGCACCGCCAGGGCCGCCACTCCCGCCCAAGCCACCACCGCGTCGGAACGTTCGAAGCCTTGTCCGGCGGCCTTGGAGGCCCTCTCGGCGCCGGCGCTCCAGCGCCGGCGCAGGGCGCCCCACAGGACCCAGAGGGCCCAGGCCAGAGCCAGAGCCCCGGGCAGTCCCCACTCGGCGGCGGCCTCCAAATACTCGTTGTGGGCGTTGGCGAACATCACCTGACGCTTGTCGAGGTAAAACTCCACCCCTTGCTCCTTGAGGTGGAGCTTGGCATCGGCGTACTCGGTGCGGTAAGCCCCATGGCCGACGCCGGCGAGGGGTGCCTGGGCGGTCATATAGGCCGCCGCCCGCCAGCCGTCCAACCGGCCGGTGAGGAGGGCGTTGATCTCTCCCCGAGCCAGTTCCTTGCCCTTGTCCGCCACCCGCTCCCGCAGCGGCGTCACCGCCAGCACCAGGAGGAGCGCCGCCAGCGCCGCCGCACCGGCGGCC
>JAXHTF010000126.1 GCA_034211275.1 Acidobacteriota bacterium | reverse complement strand
GGCGCCCCGTGCGCGTCAAGGTCGACATCCCCGGCGCCGAGGTCCGCACCCGCGAGGGCTATCTGGACTACTGAGCTCCGGAAGCTCCAACCGCTCCAACCGGTGGGCTGGCGCTCACCCGACACCAGCTCCTCATCGAAGAGCCTAGTAGGGTGGGCGCCAGCCCACCGTTGTTTGGGGTCAGGGCGCAGTGAGTAGATTGATATGCTCTTGCGGTCGACCAAGCTTCAGAGGAATTCACCATGACTGCCACCGCAACCCCCAAAGACCTGCTCCTCCAAGCCCTTCAAGAGCTCCCCGAGGACAGCTCCTACGAGGAGATCCTGCGGGAGCTGGCCTTCACTCGCATGGTGGAGCGGGGGCTTGCTGATTCCCGGGCCGGAAGGACCATCAGCCACGAAGAAATGGGTCGGCGGATCTTGGAAGGACGGACTCCATGAGCCTTCAGCTGACTCTCCTCCCGGAGCTTGCGCCGGAGCATCCAAAGGACCGTGGTGCGTTCTTCACGCCCCGTCCCATGGCTGATTACATGGTGAGCTGGGCGATCCGAGAAGCTGGGGATCGGGTTCTCGAGCCTTCCTGTGGCGAGGCAGTCTTTCTACAGTCTGCGGTGAACCGGTTGCAGGAGCTCGGGGCCCAGCTCAACAATGAAAGCCAACTGATCGGCCTCGACATCCACACGGAGTCCATCGAGCTTGCGAAGCAAGAGCTCCAAAGGCTGGGGGCTGATGCCGAACTCCTGGTTGGTGATTTCTTCGATTTCCATCCAAGTGCCCGCTTCGACGCGGTCATCGGGAATCCTCCCTACGTTCGATATCAGAAGTTCTCGGGAGAGGCCCGGCGGAAGGCTCTGGAGGTCTCGTTGGCGCACGGAGTCCGGTTGCCTGGCCTGGCCAGCTCCTGGGCGGCTTTCGTCGTGCACGCCGCTTCGTGCCTCAAGCCGGCTGGCCGTATGGCCTTGGTGCTCCCGGGAGAGCTGCTCTCGGTGAACTACGCCGCGCCGGTACGACGATTCCTGATGCAGCGTTTCGCCGAGGTCCGACTGGTTGTTTTCGAGGAACGGGTTTTTCCGGGCGTCTTGGAAGAGGTCGTCCTGGTGTTGGCCGAGGGGCAAGGACCTACCGATGTCTGCAGCTTATATCAGGCGCAGAATCTCGATGGCTTAGAGTCCCTGAACCACCGGACTTGGTCTCCCAAGAACAGCGGGGCGAAGTGGGTTGCCGGCTTGCTGCCGACGGCCGCGGCGGACCTGTACGCGCAAAGCCTGGAGGGCACGGCCTTTAACGAGCTGTTGCAATGGGGCGAGACCACCCTCGGGATGGTGACGGGCAATAACAAGTTCTTCACCCTCGGCCGAGCCAAGGTGGAGAGTTTAAGATTGGAGGAAAGTGAGCTTCGAGCCATCTCACCCCCAGGTTCGAAGCACCTGCGGGGTTTGAGCTTTTCGACGAGCGATTGGGATCGGCTGCTAGAGGCTGGGAAGAGTTGCTATCTCTTTGACCCGGACCCGACAGCACCTTCTGAGGCAGCGCAGACGCACATCCAGGATGGCGAGCGCCAGGCTGTGCATACTGCCTACAAATGCCGGGTTCGCAAGCCTTGGTGGGTAGTGCCCAAGGTTTCTGTACCGGATCTGCTGCTCACCTATATGAACCACGACACCCCCCGCCTGGTGAGCAACAGCGCCCGGTGCCTGTTCCTCAATTCGGTGCACGGAGTGTACCTCCGGAACGGATTGCGCAAGCTCGGATCTAGCGTGTTGCCGGTCGCCAGCCTCAACAGTTTGACTTTGTTGGGGGCTGAGCTGGTAGGGCGTTCCTACGGCGGCGGCATGCTCAAGCTGGAGCCGAAAGAGGCGGATAAGCTGCCGGTTCCAGCTCCGGAATGCTTGGAAGCCCTTGCATCCGAGCTTCGGGATCTCAAGCCGTCGGTGGCTCAATGCCTGGAGGCAGGGGATCTCGACGCGGCTGTCAAGCTGGTGGATCAGTTGCTTCTACACGATCAGCTGGGGCTGAGTAACGGCGCAATTCAGCGTCTCTCTGAGGCTCGCCAGCGTCTTTTTCAACGGCGAGTCACCCGCGGGCGCGGGGCTTAGCGCGAAATTTCGACCATCTATCGTGAGCGCTGAGAAACCAAGCAATGGCGAGCTGGAGGCTTATCTATGTCGCCTTCCTGTGAAACCTGGCGATGATGCCAAGTCTTCCGCCAAGAAGGGGTACTCGGAGCAGATGTCCCGGGAGCTCGCCTTCGGCTTCTCCTCTGTGCTCGAAGCCAGAGGATTGGAGGGGGTCCGGCCAAGTCCAAGGGATGAAGGTGGCAGTGAGGGCTCCGAACGCAGGATCGCCGGCGGTGTCGGGGCGAAGAAGGTGGATGTCACCTGGGCTACCGAGGAATCGGGTCTTCTTCTGGCTTTTTCCATCAAGACGATCAATTTTAGGGATCGCCGTTCGGGCCATTTCCAGAAGAACCTCACGAACCGCCGCGGGGACATGCTCTTCGAGGCCGTGACCCTGCATCGCCGTTTTCCGTACGCGGTTCTTGGCGGCTTCTTCATGTTTGATGCCGCCGCTGAAACCGACGGAACGGATCGGCGCCGCTCCACCTTCCTCAACGCCCACGACCGATTTCGCATCTTCACCGGTCGGGTGGACCCTGCGGGTCGGGACGAGCAGTTCGAAGGTCTCTACATCGGCTTGGTGGGTGCGGATCCCGACGGTTCGTCCGTCCGGTTTTTTGAGGCCGGCAAGCCGGACCAAGAGATCCAGCTGTCCCAGGCTGTGAACCACCTCGTCTCCATGGTGGCAGACCGGAATCCGGACTTCTACCAGTTCGGAGAGGGGCGTCTCGAGAAGATCTAGCGTTCTTCCTCTGCAATCTGGTGACAACGAGCCGGATTCGTCCCGCCGTCTGGTAAAGTCTCCCGCTGCTATGGAATCCATCATCGTTCGCGGCGCCCGCGAGCACAATCTGCGCAACATCGAGATCGAGATTCCCCGCAACCAGCTGGTGGTGATCACCGGGGTTTCGGGGTCTGGGAAGTCGTCGCTGGCTTTCGACACCCTCTTTGCCGAGGGACAGCGGCGGTATGTGGAGTCGTTGTCGGCCTATGCCCGGCAATTCCTCCAGCAAATGGAGAAGCCCGATGTCGACGCCATCGAAGGGCTGTCGCCGGCCATCTCCATCGAGCAGAAGTCGGTGTCCAAGAACCCCCGCTCGACGGTGGGCACCATCACCGAGATCCACGACTACCTGCGGCTGCTCTACGCCTCCGTGGGCGTGCCCCACTGCCCGGACTGCGGCGAGACCATTCGGCCCCAGACCGTGCAGCAGATGGTGGATCGGGTCATGGAGCTGCCGGAGAAGACCCGGCTGGTGCTCTATGCGCCCTTCGTCCGCGGCAAGAAGGGGGAGTATAAGAAGCAGCTGGAGCAGATGGCGCGGGAGGGCTTCATCCGGGCGCGCATCGACGGCGAGGTGGTGGAGCTGGGGGGCGAGCCGCCGGCGCTGGACAAGAAGAAGAAGCACAATATCGACATCGTGGTGGATCGGCTGGTGGTCAAGGAGGGGCTGGAGAAGCGCCTCGCGGACTCTCTGGAGACCGCCCTCAAGGTCGGTGATGGGCTGGTGGTCCTGGCGCCGGAGGGGATGGACGAGGAGACCCTGTCGCAGAATTACTCCTGCTCCAACTGCGGCGGCGGCCTGGCGGAGGTGACGCCGCGGCTCTTCTCCTTCAACAGTCCCTACGGCGCGTGCCCCACCTGCTCGGGCCTGGGCACTCTGATGGGCGTGGACGAGGACCAGGTGGTTCCGGATCCCTCCCTGTCCATCGACGGCGGAGCCATCGCGCCGTGGCCGGCGAAGTCCAATTCCTGGCGGGTGCGGATGATCCGAACCCTCGCCGATGAGCTGGGCTTTTCCCTCGACCAGCCGTGGAAGAAGCTGCCGGCGAAGGCCAAGAAAGCGATTCTCTACGGCACCGGCGACCTGGAGATGACCTTCGAGTTCAGCGGCAAGAAGTCCAGCTATCAATGGCAGGGCTCTTACGAAGGGGTGATTCCGACCCTCGAGCGGCGCCATCGGGAGACCGATTCAGCGGCCGTGCGCAGCGGCATCGAGAAGTACATGTCGATGCACGACTGCCCCGATTGCGCCGGCAAGCGGCTGCGGCCGGAGGCGCTGGCGGTGACCGTCACTGGGGTGCCTATCGACCAGCTCCAGGAGCTGCCGGTCTCCGAGCTGCGGGGCTGGGCGGAGAATCTAGAGCTCAGCGAGCGCGAACGCACCATCGCCGGCAAGGTGATGCAGGAAATCGTCGACCGCCTGACGTTCCTGGACGACGTCGGGGTCGGCTACCTGACCCTGGAGCGCTCCTCCGGTACCTTGAGCGGCGGCGAAAGCCAGCGGATTCGCCTGGCGACCCAGATCGGCAGCAAGCTCATGGGTGTGCTCTACGTTCTCGACGAGCCCTCCATCGGTCTGCACCAGCGGGACAATGCTCGGCTCATCGCCACCCTGCAGGGAATGCGGGACCTGGGCAATTCGGTGCTGGTGGTGGAGCACGATGAGGAGACCATCCGCGCCGCCGATTGGGTGGTGGATTTGGGTCCCGGGGCCGGTGTCCACGGTGGCCGGGTAGTGGCGGCGGGGCCGCCAGCGGCGGTGGAGAAGCACCAGGAGTCCCTCACCGGCCGCTACCTGCGAGGGGAGCTGGTGGTGCCCATGCCGGAGGAGCGGCGCAAGCCCAAGGGCAAGCCACTGGTGATCGTCGGAGCGCGGCAGAACAATCTCAAGGATCTGGAGGTGAAGATTCCTCTGGGAGTGCTGACGGTGGTCACCGGGGTCTCCGGGTCGGGCAAGAGCACTCTGATCAACGAGATTCTCTACAAGGCCTTGGCGCGCCATTTCCACCGCGCCAGCGACCGCCCGGGAGAGCATGACCGCATCCGCGGCCTGGACCAGCTGGACAAGGTCATCGCCATCGACCAGAGCCCCATCGGCCGAACGCCGCGCTCCAATCCGGCGACCTACACGAAGGTCTTCGACCACATCCGCAAGCTGATGGCCAAGACGCCGGAGGCGCGCATGCGGGGCTACAAGCCCGGGCGTTTCAGCTTCAACGTCAAGGGCGGTCGGTGCGAGGCCTGCGCCGGCGACGGGCAGATCAAGATCGAGATGCACTTTCTGCCGGACATTTACGTCACCTGCGAGGTTTGTGGCGGCCGACGCTACGACCGGGAGACCCTGGCGGTGCGCTACAAGGGCCACAACATCGCCGAGATCCTCGATCTGACGGTGGAGCAGGCGCTGGAGGTCTTCGACCACATCCCGCCGGTGCAGCGCATCCTCTCCACCCTCAACGAGGTGGGCCTGGGCTACATCACCTTGGGCCAGAGCGCCACGACCCTCTCCGGCGGCGAAGCCCAGCGGGTGAAGCTCGCCCGGGAGCTGTGCAAGCGCTCCACCGGTCAGACTCTCTACCTCCTCGACGAGCCTACCACCGGCCTCCATTTCGACGACGTGGGCAAGCTCTTGAAGCTGCTCCAGCAGCTGGTGGACGTGGGCAATACGGTGCTCATCATCGAGCACAATCTGGACGTCATCCGCGCCGCCGACCACCTTCTCGACCTCGGGCCGGAAGGCGGCGGTGCCGGCGGTCAGGTGGTGGCCCAGGGGACTCCCGAAGAGGTCGCCCAGGTGGAGGGGAGTTACACGGGGCGCTACCTGCAGCAGGTGCTCCCCAGCTCCAAAAAGAGCAAGCGCAAAGCTGGGTAATAGGTCCAGCAGTAGAATGAAACGGCGATGACCGTCGCCGGACCTAATCTCGCCGAAGCTCGGCGCATCCTAGAGCTCGAAGCCCTGCACGAGCTGGCCCTCGCCCTGCGCGCTCAGCGCGGGGAGCAGGAGCTGGTGGACGAGCTCCTTCAGCGAGTGTGCTCGGTGCTCGACCCGGCGGCGGCGGTGGCGGTGACCCAGGACGCCTACGGTGGCCCTCAGGCGGTGGCGTCGGTGGGTTGGCGATCGGCTCCGCCGGATGGCTCGGCGCTGCTGCTGGCCCCCCTCTACGGCCGTCTGCAGGAGCGCGAAGGCCTGCGGGCCGAGGGCGATGGAGAGCTCGTCGGACGGGCCTTCCGAGAGCTCCTGGCGGTGCCTCTGAGCCATCGCGGCGAGCCTTTCGGCTACCTGGCGGTGCTCGACAAGGAGGGCCGGGGAGATCGGGAGCCTTCGTTCAGCGAGGAGGATCGCCGCTTCTTGCGCTCGGTGGCGTCCCTCGCCGCAGTGGCCCTGGACAGCGCCCGTCAGGTGGCGGCGCTGGAGGATCAGCGGGAGCGGCTGGAGGAGGAGAATAAATCCCTCCGCGGCAGCCTCAGCGAACAGCTGGCGGGGCAGCGCATCGTTGCCCATTCGCCGGAGATGCGGCGTATCCTGACGCTGGTGGAGCGAGTGGCTCCGCGGGGAGTCAACGTCCTGGTGCGAGGGGAGAGCGGCACCGGCAAGGAGCTCGTCGCCAAGCTGCTGCACGTCCTCTCGGAGCGCCCCGGGGCATTGGTCACCCTCAATTGCGCCGCCATTCCCGAGGGTCTGCTGGAGAGCGAGCTCTTCGGTATCGAGGAGGGCGTGGCGACCGGCGTCACCCGCCGAGCGGGCAAATTCGAGCTCGCCGACGGCGGCACTCTCTTCCTCGACGAGATCGGCGACATGCAGCCGGCCCTCCAGGCCAAGCTCCTGCGCAGCTTGCAGGAGAGGGAGGTGGTGCGGGTGGGCGGACGCCGGGCGTTGCCGGTGGACGTGCGAGTGGTGGCGGCGACCCATCGGGATCTGGAAGCGCTGATCGAGGGAAAGACCTTTCGCGAGGACCTCTACTACCGCCTCAAGGGCGTCGAGGTGGAGCTGCCGCCGCTACGCCAGCGGCGCCAGGACATCCCGCATCTGATCCGCTACTTCGCCGAAGAATTCTGCCGCCGCGAGGAGATCGCCGTGCCCTCCTTCCGCACCGAGGCGACGGCGCAGCTGCTGGCCTACGAATATCCGGGCAACGTGCGCGAGCTGCAGAATATCGTCGAGGGGGCGGTCTCCCTCACCGAAGGCGAGATCGATGTCGAGCTAGTGCAATCCCTGCTTTCCTCCGGCGCCGAGGAGGAGCAGGAGCCCCTGACCTTGGAGGGCCTGGAGCTCCGTCACATTTCCCGGGTTCTGCGCATGACCCAGGGCAACAAGACCGCCGCCGCCCGCATTCTCGGCATCGACCGGCGGACGCTGGTGCGCAAGGGTTTCTAGGGCTCCCTGGGCTTCTAGGGCTTCTTACCGAGCCGTTTCGCCAATAGGCCCCCTCCATGACCGAGACATTTTGTCCCGCATGGGCCATTTTGTCTCGCTCGCTCTCCTGCCCGCCTTTCCGGTCCCGAATTGCGGTGCTTTGATCTCGGGATATCGGGCCAGTCGCTCGAATCGAGGCAGTCTGTAGTTCCCGAGTGAGGCAAAATGCCTCACTTTTGAGGTTGCTTCAATGGCCGGCGTGTGTGCGCGTAAATCTCTTGAAATCAGGGACTTGGGGGGTGGTTGCCGGAGCTTTGGAAAGCTGGCAACAACCTTGCTCTAAGAAGAGGGTAGCGATGAAGGAGGCCGCGCATGCTACAGTCCCTGCATAAATCCGTTACCATGGCCAGAATTCCCGTGGGGTTCCTGGCCTCAGCTGCGAGTCTGACGACCTTTGGCTGGTTCCTGGTTCAGGATCTGGTGAATCCAATTGTCATCTTCTTTCTTCAGCTCTACCTGACGTTCTGAGCCCTGCGGGCCGATTTCGACATGGTGCAAGACTCCCCTCTCCGGGAGACGACCCTGCGTCTCCCCATGCAGCCCGATATGGAGATCGAGGCCGGCGAAGCCGCGGCCGCGATGGCCGGGGCGATGGAGATGAGTCCGGATAGAATTGACGAAGTCCGGATGGCGGTGGTCGAGGCTTGCATCAACGCTATCGAGCACAGCAACGCTGCTGATCGCGAAGTGGTGGTCGAGATTGCTATCCTCGACTTCGCCGAAACCGAACGCTTGTGCATCAAGGTGCACGACGACGGGGTCGGCTTCGTTCCGGAAGAGGTGGAAAAGCCTTCGTTGGAACGCAAGCTGAAGTCGGAGCGCAAGCGGGGCTGGGGTCTGACGATCATCCGAGGGTTGATGGACGAGGTAGAGATCCAATCCGGCGCCGGTGGTACAACGGTCGTCATGTACAAGTCCCGCTGAATCGCTGAATAGACGAGAGCCGTGAATGGAGAGGCGGTTGCGATGACGGAGAGTCTGAAGCTGACGGTGGAGAAGCGCGACCCGGTGGCCGTGATCTACACCGAGGGCTACATCAACAATCAGGGCGGCGAAGAGATTGCCCGAGTGGCCGATGAGCTCATCGAGCAGGGCTACGAGACCCTGCTGCTCAACCTCGCCGGCACCAAGATCGTCAACTCCATCGGCATCTCCATCCTCATCGAGATCATCGAGAGGATGATCAAGATCGATGGCCACCTGGCTTTCTGCTGCCTCACTCCCACCATCGAAAAGACCTTCTACATCATGGGCCTGGCGCAATATTCGGGGATCTACCCGGACGAAGCCTCGGCCCTCGAAAAGCTCGCCTGAGCGCCTGACCGAGGCAGGGCCTGCCAGTGCCACAGCCTTTATCCCGAGGATCCGCATTCCCAGGCGGCGTCGGCCATCGCGATGCGCCGGGGGATGCCTCTGTGGACCCCAAGGCGGCGCTGGGTTCCTCCGATGTAGAGCTCCTGGAGCGTGCCCTGGAGTGCTGGTTGCGCCGGCGTAGCGAAGCCTTTTCCGCCGCAGCGGTCTATCTTGAAGACGGCGACCAGGGGCTGCGTCGCATTTCCTGCCACGGGACCGCGGCGGAGCTCGTTGAGGGTTTCCCGGAGCTTCTACCGGCCAGCACAGCCGGAGAGGTGGAGCCCTCTCTGCCCGGCTGCCGCCGTCTGGCTCTCGGTGGCGGCTGGCTCCTGTGCCGAGACGAAGCCGGCCCCGTCGAGGAAGACACCCCCTGGTCGGAGCCGCTGGAATCCTCGGGCAACGTCGAGGATCTGCTCCTCCTGGCGGCGGTGCGGGCTTGCGAGCTGTCGGAGCGCCTGAGGCTCCAGACCTTCCAGAATCAATATCGGGGAGTCGAGCTGGAAGCCCTCTACGACGTCGGACTGGCGGTGGTCTCGACCCTCGATCTGCCGCAGCTGACGGAGGAGATCCTGCTGCGGGCGGTGTCCTTGCTGGACGCTCGCCGAGGGGTTCTCTACGAGCACGACGGGGGTGTCTACCGGCGCCGGCGGATGGTGGGAGGCTCGGCGCCGGAGCTGTTGGAGATCGGGGACGAGGGCCCCCAGGGCCTGCTGGAGGGGGATGAGGCCTTGCTTCGGGATCTCTTGCCGGGGGCTGAGCACGTGCTCGCGGTGACGGTGGAGGCGGCGGGCTCTCCTCGCGGGCTGTTGGTGGTGGCGGATAAGGAAAGCCGCTTCGGCGTCGGCCCGTTCACCGCGCCGGATCGCCGTACCTTGAGCCTCTTCGCCCACCAGGCGGGGATCGCTCTGGAGAACGCTCACCTGCATCGCCAGGCGCTGGAGAAGGAGCGGCTGGAGCGGGAGATGGAGCTGGCGGCGCAGATTCAGCGCCAGCTGCTGCCGGAGAGCATGCCGCGGGTTGCCGGCTGGGAGCTGCATGGGTGGAATCGGCCAGCGCGGCAGGTCGGTGGCGATTACTACGGGGTCATGGAGCGCCCCGGGGGGCGGTTGCTGACGGTGGTGGCGGATGTATCCGGCAAGGGCATGCCGGCGGCGCTGCTGGTCTCCAATCTGCACTCGGCGCTGGATCTGCTGCTCGGTCCGGAAGGACTGCTCGATCAGGAGGATCTGCTGGTCGACGAGGTGGTAGGAACCCACTTGCTCCACCGCCTCAATCGTCACGTGCTGGACTCCAGCCTGCCGAATAAATTCATCACCCTGTTGTTGGTGGAGCTCGATCTCGCCACCGGTCGCGCCCGCTACCTCAACGCCGGCCACAACCCGGCGCTGCTGTTGAGTGTCGACGGTAGCCTGCGGTATCTGGAAGCCAGCGGACCTCCCGTGGGACTGCTGCCGGAAGCGACCTATCGAGTGGACACCGTCACCCTGCACCCCGGGGACTTGCTCTGCCTGTACAGCGACGGCATCACCGAGTGCACCAACCTGCAGGGAGTGGAGTTGGGGGAGGAGCAGCTCCTCGAGCTCCTGCGGCGGCACGCCGCCGAGCCTCTGCCGCAGCTGGCGGGGCGGCTGGATGCCGCCTGCCGCCGCTTCGCCCGGGGCCTTGCCCAGGGGGACGATCAGACTCTTCTGCTGGTACGCCGTGGCCTGGAAGCTGCGGCAAGAGGGGCTCCGAAGGCGTAGCTCGGGTCCGGGTAGCTCGGGTCCGGCGGCTCAGGGGCGGTAGACGAGGGCCGGCGCGCAGCTGCTGCTGAGCAGGCCGTCCCCGGTGGCGAGGCAGATGCGCTCCCGGCCCACCGCTACCAGCTGCCCTAGAGCCCTGCCCAGGTCGAGCTGCCACGGTTGGTCCGGCAGCGCCGCACCGAGGCGCCCGCCGGCGATCGCCCGTAGGCCTCGGGCTCGTGCGACGAAACGCAGTCGCCGGGGATCCAGACACACCAGACCGTCGAAATCGCTGATCCACAGGCCACCCCCCGCCGCTTCCAGCAGTTCCTGGGGTGAGCTGTCTCCCGCCGCCATGAAGAGGTTGGACGCCTGCTGTTCACCACCGCCGATGGCCAGGGCCGATTCTTCCGACGGCGTCTGCCAGCGTCCGTCCCGAATCAGGTCGACGCGGCCTTTGGGGCGGCCGGTGAAATCGAAGGGCACAGGCAGTCCGGTGGTCTCGGTGCCGTCGTCGTAGATCTCCAGGCGGGGGCTCCAGCGGAAGGGCTCAGAGGGTGCTCCGGGAGCGGCTCCGGAAGGAGGCTCTTCAGTCGGCGAGACTCCGGCGGTGGAGCTGTGCCGGAAGAGCTCCTGGACCAGCACCGCCAGGATGGACGCCGTGGCTTCCGGGGCCAGCAGCACCGGGCTCTCGGGGCTGCGCACGGCCGCCGGCGTCGAGCTGCGCTGGTGACTGCGTTCCACCACTTGCAGGGCGTCCAGGGCTTCGAGGGTGCGTGCTGCGGAGCGGGCGATGCCGGCACCGGGGCCTTCGCCGTGAATCACCGAGAGCTCCGCCGCAGTGAGCCGGAGCTTGCGCCGCAGGCCGGTGCTGTGGGCGATGGCGAGGTGCGCTTCGCCCCAGTGAAAGGTCAGCTCCTCGGAATCTTGAATCAGCTGCTGCAGCCTCTCCTGCCCTTCCGCCGGCTCCAGCTCTGCCAGCCGCGGGTCGAAGAGATCCTTCAGCTCCAGGGACGCCTGCGGGTCCTTCGAGGGGGGCTGAAAGTCTTCCTCCGGCGGTGTGCTGCGCGCCTGGGCCAGGGCCTGGCGGACGGCATCGTCGAGGTCGTTGGGGTGGGCGGAATCGGTGCGGTAGTGGCCGCAGCGGTACTGCCCCTCGCGGCTGCCCTCCACCACCCGCACCAACGCGCAGCGCTGAGGCGGTTCGGGGAAGTCCGGGACGGAGCCCTCGGCGGTGCTGGCGGAGCGGCGCCGGGTCTCCAGCCAGACCACCTCGGTGAAGTCCGCCGGCGAGGCGTGGAGGACGTGGTCCAGGTTGTCGAGGATTCGATCCAGCGATTGCATGTCCTTCGGTATCATCGTGCGGTCAATCCGGCGCGAGTCTAGCAGGCCGTGGTGAGAGTCAGATACTGGCGAGAGCGCAGCTCGGCGATCACCATGATCTGCTGACCTGTTGCCCCGGAGTAAATTGTTCGATCCGTGCCGCGGCCCAAGGATCCGCCCTCCTCTCTGGGGTGCCGGTTCATCGGTGTTCCGAAGGGGCGTGGCCCGGAGTTTGCACCTCTCACTGTCGTGGAAGAGCTGTTGGAGCCCTTGGTTCCAGCCTCTTTCGAGGAGCGTCACCGATGAGAAACGTCCTACACCAGCTGCTCTTGGCAGCCCTGATCGTCACCGCCTCTCTGGTCGCCTCTTTGGCTACTCTGGGGGCATCGGGGCAGGAAGCATCCACTTCCGAGGACGCCGCCGACCTCATTTTCAGGCAGGGGGTCTTTTATCCCGTGGAGCCCGCCGAGCCGGTAGAGGGCAGCCTGGCGGTGAAGGACGGGCGGATTGTCTACCTCGGTTCCGATGCCGGCGCCGAGAGGCTGCGGGGGCCGTCCACCGAGGTGGTGGAGTTGGGGGGGCGAACGGTGACCCCGGGGCTGATCGACGCTCACTCCCATCTCGAGGGCCTGGGGCTGGCGCTGGAAACCGTCGACCTGGGCGGTGCGAACAGCTATCAGGAAGTGATCGATCGGCTGGCCGCCGCTGCCCGCGAGCTGCCTTCGGGAACCTGGGTGCAGGGCCGCGGCTGGGATCAGAATCGCTGGCCGGAGCAGCAATTTCCCCACCATGATGCGCTGAGCGGCGCGCTGCCGGAGCATCCGGTGTGGGCGACCCGGGTGGACGGCCATGCGGTGTTGGTCAACGCCCTGGCCATGGAGACGCTGGGCATCACCGCCGAGGTCGAGGATCCTAGCGGTGGCCGTTTCCTGCGCGACGCCGAGGGGCAGCCCACCGGCGTCCTCATCGACAACGCCATCAAGGCGGTGGCGGACCAGCTGCCGGAGCCCAGCGCGGCGGATCTGGAGCGGCGTCTCCAGCGGGCCGCCGAGCACTGTCTGGCCCGCGGCCTCACCACCGTCACCGACATGGGGATCGGCACGCCGGTCTACCAGGCCTACCGCAACCTTCGGGAGAGGGACGAGCTGTCGCTGCGGGCGGCTCTTTTCCTCACCGACGACGCCGGTCTGCTGAGGCAGTGGTTCGAGCGCGGGCCGGAGATCGACCCCCAGGCTCGGCTCCAGGTCCGCGGCATCAAGCTCTACGCCGACGGCGCCCTGGGCAGCCGGGGCGCGGCGCTGGTGGAGCCCTACACCGACGATCCGGGAAATCTGGGATTGCTCACCACCAACGGAGACGCTGTCGAGGCCACCGCTCGGCGGGCTTTGGACACCGGCTTCCAGGTGGGCATTCACACCATCGGTGATCGGGGGGCCTTGGTGGCTCTGGACGCTCTGGAGAGGGCTTTCGGCGGCGAGCCCCAGCGCGCAGCTCGCTTCCGCTTGGAGCATGCTCAGGTGATGCGCCTGGCGGATATCCAGCGTATGGCGGATCTGGGGATCATCGCCTCCATGCAGCCGACCCACGCCACCTCCGACATGCCCTGGGCGGAGGCCCGGGTGGGTGCACGGCGGATCCTCGGGGCCTACGCCTGGCAGCGCATGCGGGCGGCGGGGGTGCCGTTGGCGCTGGGCAGCGACTTTCCGGTGGAGTCGGCGGATCCCCGTCTCGGTCTCTATGCCGCGGTGACCCGCCAGGATCTCGACGGCATGCCCTCCGACGGCTGGTATGTGGATCAAAGTCTGACCCGGCCCCAGGCCCTCGCCGGATTCACTCTCGATGCCGCTCATTCCCTCTTTTTGGAGGATGAGGTGGGCTCCTTGAGCGTCGGCAAACGGGCGGATCTGGTGGTCTTCGAGCGCGATATCATGACCGTGCCGGAGGAAGAGATCCCGCAGGTCGAGATCACCATGACGGTGGTGGACGGCCGCATCGTCTATCGGCGGGAGGGTTCTTGAACGTACGCCCGCTCATCGCGGTGCTGGCAACCGTCCCCCTGCTCGCCTTCACGGCGAGCTGGTGGGCTTCCGAGGGCGGCGGCCCGGATGGGTTGCGAGCCCCGACAGAGGCGGCGAGGGCCTCGGAGCAGCGGGCGGATTCGGCAAACTCGGCGGAGGAGGATTTTCGTATCGCTCGTCAGCAGATGATCGACACCCAGCTTCGCCGGCGCGGCATTGACCATCCCACCGTGCTGGCGGCCATGAGCGAGGTCCCGCGGCACCACTTCGTGCCGCCGACCTATGCGGATGAGTCCTACGGCGATCACCCTCTGCCCATCGGCGAGGGACAGACCATCTCCCAACCGTACGTTGTGGCTTTGATGGTGCAGCTTCTGGAGCCCACCGGACAAGAACGGGTGCTGGAAGTGGGCACTGGCTCGGGATATCACGCTGCGGTGTTGTCGCGCACGGTGTCCGAGGTCTTCAGCATCGAGATCGTCGAGCCCCTCGGCCGCCGGGCGGCTGCGGTCCTGGAGCAGCAGGGCTACGAGAATGTTCACCTGCGCATCGGGGACGGTTACGAAGGTTGGCCGGAGGAAGCGCCCTTCGATGCCATCCTGCTCACCGCCGCTCCGCCGAGAGTTCCGGAACCGCTGTTGGAGCAGCTGGTGGTGGGAGGGCGCATGGTGCTGCCCTTGGGGGATTACGATCAGGAGCTGCTGGTGCTCACCCGCACCGAGGACGGTTTCGAGCGCCGTAGGGTGGCGCCGGTGCGCTTCGTACCCATGACCGGCCGGGTGCAGGAAGGCTCCTCGTGAAGAACGACCGCTCCGCCAAGGGTTTTCGCCTCCTCCGGTGGCTGCCCTGGTTGGCCGCTCTGGTCCTGGTCGCGGCCTATCAGCTCTTCCCCGAGGGCGTCCACCGGCTCTCTCAGGCGGTATCCCCTTCGACTTCCCAGGAGCCCGCCAGCTCCGCCGGTAGCGCTATGCCGGAGGCCGCCGCGGATCGCGTCTCGCCACCGCCGAGCTCCGGCGAGGCGGCTCGCAACACGCGCATGGCCTGGGCTCAGAACCCCCGGGATCCCCAATCGCTGCTGCGCTCCAACATGGTGGAGAAGCAGATTCGCGCTCGGGGCGTGGACCAGAAGCAGGTGCTCGATGCCATGCTCGAGGTGCCGCGCCACATGTTCGTCGACCCCAACTACCGGGGCCAGGCCTACGATGATCAGCCGGTGCCCATCGGTTGGGGGCAGACCGTCTACCAGCCCTACATGGTGGCGTTGATGACCGAGTTACTGGAGCTGGACGGCGACGAGAAGGTGTTGGAAATCGGCACCGGCTCGGGCTATCACTCGGCGGTGCTTTCGCGGGTGGCGAAAGAGGTCTACACCATCGAGATCAACGAGATGCTCTCCCGCAAGGCCCGCAAGGCTCTCTCCTCTCTGGGCTACGACAACGTCATCGTGCGCGAGGGGGACGGCTACAAGGGTTGGCCCGAGGAAGCCCCATTCGACGCCATCATCCTCACCACCGCTCCGCCACGGATCCCCGACCCGCTCATCGAGCAGCTCAAGGTAGGAGGAAAGATGGTGGTGCCCATCGGCGGGCTGCTGCAGGACCTGCAGGTGCTGACGAAGAACAAGGACGGGGGAGTGAGCAAGAGGACGGTGTTGCCGGTCAAAGTCTCCACCATGACCGGGGAAGTCCAGGATAAGAACTAGTTCCTACCAGCGCTGATTCCGGCGCAGGAGCTCCAAGGCGAGGTCGGCGTCCAGGGGGCGGGCGAAGAAGTAGCCTTGACCCCATTCGCAGCCCAGCTCTCGGAGTCTCGCCAGCTGCTCCGCCGTCTCGACCCCCTCCGCCACCACCTCCAAGCCCAGATTGTGCGCCAGGGTCACGATGGTGCGGACGATCTCCGGATTGCCCTCGCCGTCCTCGCCGCCGGAGACGAAAGAGCGGTCGATCTTGAGGGTGTCGATGGGGAAATTCTGTAGATAGCTGAGGGACGAATAGCCGGTGCCGAAGTCGTCTAGGTAGAGCTGGATGTGGCGTTCCTTGAGGCCTTGGAGATTGTCCACCGCTGCCTGGGCGTTGTGCAGGATGACTCCCTCGGTGATCTCCAGGCGAAGCTTGGCGGGATCCAGATCCGCCTTCTCCAGTACCTGATCCAGCTGGGTTCCCAGATCCGGCTGGAGGAATTGCTTGGCCGAGAGGTTGACGCTCACCGTCAGCTCGGGGAATTCCTCCTGCCAATCCCGCAGCTGGGCGCAGGCCTGGCGGAGCACCTGACGGCTGAGGGCGACGGTGAGGCCGGTTTCCTCCGCCAGCGAAAGGAAGGCCCGCGGCGGCAGCAGGCCGCGCTCCGGGTGCATCCAGCGCACCAAGGCTTCGAAGGCGTGGATTCGGCCGTCGTCGAGGCGGACCAGGGGCTGGTAGTGGACGCAGAATTCCTGGCGCTCCACCGCCCGCCGGAGATCGGTCTCCAGGTGCAACCGCTCCATGGCCTGGGTGTGCATCTCGGCGTCGAAGACGGCGTGGCAGCCACGGCCCAGGGCCTTGGCCTCATACATCGCGATGTCGGCGTCGCGGATCAGCTCCTCCGGGTGGCGGTAGGAGCTGGTGCCCAGGGCGACGCCGATGCTGGCGCCGGTGAAGACCTCGTGGCCGCTGAGGTCGAAGGGCGTGCACAGTTCTTCCTGAATGCGCCGGGCGACCCCCAAGCCGTCCTCCAGGCTGCGCACCTCGCCCAGCAACACCACGAATTCGTCACCTCCCAGCCGGGCGACCGTATCGCCGGGGCGCAGGGTGCGCTTGAGTCGCTCGGCGATGGAGATCAACAGCTTGTCGCCGAGGCCATGCCCGAGGCTGTCGTTGATCACCTTGAAGTGGTCGAGGTCGAGGAAGAGCACGGCGAAGAGATAGCCGGGTTGGCGCCGGGCCTGCTCCAGGCTGCGCTGCACCCGATCCTTGAACATGGTGCGGTTGGGTAGCCCGGTCAGGGAGTCGTGGAGGGCGTCGTAGCGCAGCAACTCCTCCGAGCGCTTGCGTTCGGTGATGTCGTTGTAGATGCCGTAGACGCCGATGACCTTGCCCTCGAAGCGGATGGGGTAGGCGAGGAGGGAGACGAAGATCAGTCGCCCGTCCTGGTGCCGGCGCACGGTCTCGGTGTGCACGATCTGGTCCTCGAGCACCGTCGCCATCAGGTCCCGGCCCTCGTCCTGGAGGCCCGGCGGCACGATGAGATTGTTTAGGGAGCTCTGGCGCAGATCTTCGGCGTCGTAGCCGAAGAGCTCCTCGAAGCCGCGGTTGACGGTCCAGATGCGTTCCTGATTGTCGAGGATGATGATGGCCTGGGGAGAATTCTCGAACAGCTGCTGGAAGTAGGCGTCCTTGAGGCTCAGGGCCTTCTCGGTGCGCCGGTGCTGGGTGATGTCCAAAGACACCGCCATGGCGCCGGTGATCTCCCGCTGGGCGTCGCGGATGGGTTCGATGTGGGTGTGGAAGGTCTGATCCAGCCACTCGAACTCCAGCTGCACCGACTCGCCCCCCAGAGCCTGCCGAATACCCCGGATGGGAGGGTAGTCCGGATCATCGGTTTCGAAGAGGTCGAAGAGCGTGCCGGCGATGGGTTTCTGTCCGTCCATGGACTCCGCATCCAGCTGCAGAGCCTCGACACCGCCGCCCAGCAGCGAGATCAGGCGCATCTCGCGGTCGGTGGCCAGCAGCAGCGACGGGAGCTTCTCCATCACCAACCGCAACCCCTGATCATTCTCCCGCACCGCACCGGTGGGACCGGCGAGGGCTTCCCGGCGCAGCCGGTGACGGGCGATGCGGGCGCGCAGGGCGAGCTGATCAGCGTTCAGAGGCAGAGGCAGAAAATCGTCGGCGCCGGCTTCCAGGAGCGCCTCGATCTGCGACCGTCCGGCGTCGGCGGCCACCAGGATCTGGCATTGGCCCACGCTGTAGCGGCGGCGCAGCTGCCGCAGATCCTCCAGCATCTGATCGTCGACGGGACCGGTGGGGAGTACCAACCATCCGTCGCCGTCCTGGCTCAGCAGGCCCTCGGCGTGCTCGAAGGAGGGAGCCCAGCGGTACTCCAGGCCGGATTGGACGAGGCTCTCCTCGAGCTGGTCGCGGCGGCGGTCTTGCGGGCTGATGGCGAGGAGTCTCATGATCGGTGGCGCTGAAGCTGAGGGGCCCCAGATACTTACGCATGCTCTAACTAACAGGTTCGACCAGCGGGGTCAATGAGCCTTGGAGGAGTTCCGGTCTTCGCCCCCGGGACTGAGGGCTCCGTCCTCGACGCGATAGACGGCGACCTCCGCCCGGGCGTCCCGGGCCGCCTGCTCCAAGGCGCGCCGGCTGTCGGGGTGACAGGTGAAGAAGAGCACTTGGCGGTGGCCGGCGAGCTGGGCCAGGACCCGAGCGGTTGCCCGTTGCCGCGGCGGGTCACAGCGCACCAGGATGTCGTCCAGGATCAGCGGCAACGGCTCCTGATGTTGTCCCAGCTCCTCCGCCAGCGCCAGGCGTAGGGCGAGATAGACCTGGTCCGCCAGGGCGCTGCTCCAGGCCGCTTCCCCCTTGCGGCCGAGGCGCCGATCCTCCAGCTGAACACCGCCGGTCTCGGCGCAGGGCAGCAGGCGATAGCGGTCGTCGGTCATGGTGGCCAGTAGGTCCGCCGCCCGCTGGAGCACCCGTGGCTGGCGGCGTTCCTCGTAGGTCTCCCGAGCCTCCTCCAACAATCCCCGGGCGAGGGCAGCGGTCGCCCAGCGGCGGGTCTCGCCAGCGATCTGGCGCCGCAGTACCTGGCGCTCCAGCAGCGCTTCGCCGAGGCGTTCTTCCTGACCCAGATGCTCGATCTCGGTGCCCAGGGAACCCAGCTCCTGGCGGGCTTCGTCCAGCCGCTCCCGGAGCCCGCGGCGGCGCTCCTCGAGCTGCGCTTCTTCATCCTTGAGGGAGGTGGGATCGGAGCCCTCCAGCTGAACCTCCAGCCGCTGGCCGGCGCCACCTTCGCCGAGGAGGGCGTCGAGGCCCAGGCGCAGATCCTCCTGTTGGCGCCGCAAGTCCGTCAGCCGCCGCCGCTGCTCTGCCCGCCGGCGGTAGTCGCTGGGGCTGCCGGCGCCGGCAGCCGTCAGCAGGGTTTCGAGCTCGCTCCGGCGGTCTTCCAGCTGCTGCTCGAGAGCCTCGCCGCCGGCTCGCTCCTGACCCAGCCGCAGCTCCACTTCGCGGCGGACTTCCAGAATCGCCGCTTGGTCTTCCAGCTCCCCTGCCAGGCTCTCCAGATCGACTTCCGTCTCCGGGACCTCCCAGCCGGCGCGGCTGGCGCAACGGGCCATTTCCCCGGAGAGGGGGCGCAAATCCGAGTGCACGCCGAGGAGCTCCTGGGAGGTGCGCAAGGTGTTCTGGTCGAGCTGCTCCAGCTCCGCCTCCAGGTCGCTGCGGCGCTCCTCCGAAAGCTGGCGCTGGCGCCGGCGGGAGCCGACGAAGATCAGCGTGCATCCGAGGGCGGTGCCCAGGGCTGCGAGCCAGGCTCCCCGAGACGGTTCAAGGAACGGTAGGAGCAGCGGCAGCAGGAGTACCAGCGGCAGGGCCCATAGCGGGGCGGCGGCCTGGGAGCGGCTCAGCTGGCGGCGCAGGCCGGCCTGGCTTTGCTCCAGAGTCTCCAACGAATCCTGCAGCCGGCGGGCCTCCGTCTCCAGCAGCTGGCGCCGCTGCATCAGCGCACGCAGGGTGCCGAGGGCCTCCCGGCGGCGGCGCAGAATCTCAGGATTGAGGGTTTCCGGGGTGAGCTCGAAGGCCTCCGCGCCGGCTTCCCTCGACCCTTCGATGGCGGTGCGGTGAGCAGCGACGTGGGTGGCCTCGCCGGCGGCCTGCTCCTCCCCGGTGTTGGGCTCCTCCTCGGTGGCGGGCTCTTCCTTCGGCCCGGCTGCCGGATCTTCGCCGTCCTCGTCGTCTTGCAGGGCCCCACCGGCGGTGCGCCAGCGCTCCCGCAGATGGGCCAGGCGGGCTCGGGAGGCGCGATATTGCTGCTCCAGCTCGGCGACCTCCCGCTCCAGCTGGTTCACCGCTTCCTGGTCCAGCTCACCCGCCTTGGGTTTCAAAAGGTTGCAACCTTGCCGCAAGTCGGGTTCAAATTCGGGCGTTGGATTGATCTTGTTTTGATGCAAAAGCA
>JAXHTF010000125.1 GCA_034211275.1 Acidobacteriota bacterium | reverse complement strand
CCTAAATCGCTGTGACGGCCGGCTCTGACCGCGCCGTCACAGCCGGCCGTCGAGGATCGAGAGGATGCGGTTCAGGACGAGGCGGAAGAGGCGTCCGCCGAGGAGCTGCCAGCGCCGGAGCCGCCGTATCGGCGGGTGAGCAAGGTCTCGAAACCGTCGCCGGGTTGCAGGCGGAAGAGCTCGCGCAGGATGTAGACGGCGTAGGCGAAGGTGCCCAGCCCCAGGAAGAGCAGGAGCCAGACGGCTCGGGCAAGCCAGGAACGTTCTTTGTAGGCGACCCAGAGGTAGACGGTGAGGAAGGCGAAGTAGGTGTCGAAGATCGTGACCCGGAACCAGGGGTCGGACCACAGCTCATCGATGGCGATGAGGATATCCCGGTCGAGGCTCGCCGCCACGGTTCCGGCGGTCATCACCGCCAGGGCGAAGAGGTAGAAGAGCTTGAGGAAGTTGTGCATGGCGGTCCTCCGGATTGGATCAGAGCATCGCCGCCTTGACGGTCCCCTCCAGCTGCTTGAACTCCGGCACCTTGGCGCCCTTGGTCACCGGCCAGCTGACCTTGCGCCGGGCCATGAGGGAATCCAGCCGACGCCAGACGTCGGCGTTCTTTACCGGATCGCCGGTGCCGGTCTTCCAGCCCCGACGGCGCCAACCCTGGAGCCACTGGCTGGCGCCGTTGCGCAGATAGTCGGAGCCGGTGTGCACCGCCACCGAGGTGCCCTCCGGCAGGCTCTCCAGGACCTCGCAGGCGGCCAAGATGTCGAGGCGGTTGGCGGTGACGCCGCGCTGCAGACCGCTGGTGGTGTTCTCGCCGGAGTCGTCTCGGATCAATGCCGCCCAACCACCCCGGGGCCCCACGCTTCGCACCTTGAGAAAGACCTCGACGTCCACCGCCGGGCCGGCGCCGTTTTCTTTCCGCTCGGCCTTTTGACGCTTGCGAATCTCGGCGGTGGCGAGCTCGTCGGCGCGTTCGTTGAGCTCGTGGCCGGCGTGGCCCTTGACCCAATGCCAGCGGACGCGGTGCCGTTCCGTGGCCTGCTGCAAGCGTCGCCACAGATCGGCGTTGAGCACCGCCCCACCGCCCTTGCGTTTCCAGCCCCGGGCGATCCAACCCTTGAGCCAGCGGGTGATGCCCTGACGCAGATATTGGGAGTCGGTGTACAGATCCACCTCGCAGGGCTTGCGCAGGCTGTCCAGAGCCTCCATGGCGGCGGTCAGCTCCATGCGATTGTTGGTGGTCTCCTCGGCACCGCCGGAGAGCTCCCGGCGGCGGCCGGTGCCGGGATGCACCAGCACCGCCCCCCAGCCCCCGGCCCCGGGGTTGGGGTCGGCCCCGCCGTCGGTGTAGATGGTTACTGTTTCCCGCGCTTCGCTCATATTCCTCGCCGCTTCTAGGTTTCCTCGTCAGGCCTCTCCGGAGCCGCGGTAGCGTACCACCACCAGGGTCAGATCGTCGTGCTGTCGACTCTCGTCCATGAAGGCCCGCACATCCGCCAGCAACACGTCCCGGGCGCGTTCGGCGGAGAGGCCGTCGGTGCGGCTGACGGCGGCCAGCAGACGGTGGTCGTCGTATTGCCGCTTGTCCTCGTCCATGGCCTCGGTGACGCCGTCGGTGTAGAGCACCAGGGCGTCGCCGGGCTCCATCACCAGCTCCTCCTCCACCAGAACGCTGCTGAACATGGCCTCGCCGGTGGCTCCCAGGGGTAGACCCGGCGGCTGCAGCAGCACCGTCTCGCCGCGGGCGGCGCGGCGCCAGAGCACCGGGTTGTGCCCCGCCCGCACGTGGCAAAGCCGACCGCTGGCGGGATCCAGCAAACCGTAGAAGAGGGTGACGAAGACCGAGCGCTCGCTGGCTTCATGGAGCCCCCGGTTGACCTCCGCCAGCACCTCCGCCGGCCGTGAAAGGTGTTCCGTCGCCGCCAGCAGCAGGCCCTTGGTGAGGGTCATGTAGAGGGAAGCCACCATCCCCTTGCCGGAGACGTCTCCCACCACCAGCCCCCAGCGGCCACTGTTGGGAATGAAGTCGTAGAGATCTCCCCCCACCTCCCGGGCCGGCACACAGAGGGCGGAAATCTCCACTCCCTGGAGGTCCGGCGGCGCCGGCGGCAACATCCGGCTCTGCGCCTCCCGGGCCAGCTCCAACTGCATGCGGATGCGCTCCCGCTGCCCCCGCAGCTGCCGCTGCAGCGCCAGGTCACCGGGCTCCAGCTGCGGCGGTGGGCCGGTGAGGGAGCGCCGTAGCGACCACACCCACAGGGCCAGCAGCCATCCCAAGCCCAAGACTCCCGCCACTCGCAGCGGCGTCGGCTGCACCAATAGCGCCACCACCCGCGGCGCCGCTACCAGAACGTAGCCGGCGGCCAGGGTAGCCAGCAGGCCACGGCGGTGATAGAGCTGGTCCACCCCCAAGGACCACACCAGGGCCAGGGCCCAGGGCAGGGTGAGGAGCCAGGGCACGGCGGAGACATCCTGGGGCGTCCGGGCCCACCAAGTGCCGGCGGCCTCCGGCAGCTGCCCGAAACGCACCGGCAGCTCTTGCGCCAAGACCGCCGCACCGGCCAGCATCGCTACTCCCCGGGCTACCACCGACTCCCCCACCAGCGCCCGGAAGAGGGGGATGAGGAAGAAGACCAGGGCCAGCCACGGCACGCTCACCGGCGGGCACAGAGCTGCCACCGAAGGCCAGCGTTCCGCCGTCAGCGTCGCCTCCCCGGCGGTCACCACCAGCGATCCCGCCGGCAGCGTCAGGGCCGCCACGTAAGGCACCAAAGCCAGCACCAAGCCGGTGGTCGCCCCCACCGCCAGGGACGCCGCTGCGGTGCGGCTGAGACGGCCGCTGAACAGCTCTTCCAGACCCAGTACCCGCCGCGGCAGCAGGGTGCGGGCGGCGGCCCGACCGGCACCGAAGAAGATCGCCACCGGCAACCCCACCGTCAACGACAGGCGCAGCAGCTCCCCAGCGGCCAGCCGCACCGCGCTGGCGGCCTCCAAGGCGCGGCTGTCGAAGGTCAGAGCCAGGCCCCACAATGACCACGCCAGCACCGCCAGCCCGAGCCCCAAGGTCGCCCGATGAGGATGGCGATAGCGCCGCCGCTGGACCAGGTAGGTGAGCACCGCCAGACCCAAGAAGGTATAGAGGGGCCCGGAGGAAGTCGGTGCCAGAGCCGGCGTCAGCCCCGGAGCCCGGCGCTGCAGCTCCGCCGACACCACCCTCCCCTCCCGCAGACGCACCTCCACGATCTCCGTCAGCTCCCGGGGCAGATCTCCCACGGCCTGCGCCGGCAGCTGGCGGAAGCGCTCCCAACGCCGGACTTCGATGCCCCCTTCTTGCAGCGGCTGCCCCCGCTCCACCGGCAGCTGGTAAAAGGCCTGGGGAGCCACTCCACCCTCCCCCGGCACCACCGTTTCGCCGGTCATGGCTTCCAGGATCACCGCCAGCTCGTCCTCGACGCCGTCGCCGGCGTTGCGCCCCAGGGAGCGCGCCAGATAGCGCAGCAGCCGGCCGGTGCCGTCGAAGGTCGCCTCGACCTCTCCCACCCCTTGGGGTTCCCGCAGCCGCAGGTCTACCAGCACCGGGCTGAGATCCGGGGGCAGCTGGACCCCCTCCGCCGTCAGGACCTGTAGCACCGGATCCATCCGCGCGGCGGCCCGGCCGTCCCACCGTTGCGCGGTGGCCCCCAGGCGGCTGATCAGCCCCCGCGCCCGATCCAACGCCGCTCCGCGATCCAACTCCGTATGCCACTGCCTCGCCTCGTCCAGGCGCGCCATGGCGAAGACCAGCAGCACCAGGAAGAGCCCTGCCGCCACCGTCAGCAAGAAGGCTTCGCGCCGCTTCATGACGCCTCTTCCAGAGAGGCACGTTCCGCATCGCTTCCCACATCCGAGGGCCCGTCGAGCCCCTGGGAGCCCGCCTGGGCGTCCGCCGCCGAGCGCGCCAGCAGCAAGACCGTCCCGGGTTCCAATCCCCGCTTGCGCAGATCCTCCAGCAGCCCCTTGGCGGAGGTCGGGGTGCCCTCTCCCAAGGCCTTCTGCAGCTTGTCCCAGACCTTGCCCTCGGGCATCTTGCGGAACGTCAGCATCGCCACCCCGGCACCGGCGGCCAGAGGCAGCTCGAGCTCTTCTCCCCGCAGGCTCGGCTGCCACAGCCGCCGCGGCTGGCGGGCTCCGTCGATCCAGGCCAGCACCAGCGGCGCGGGCCGGCCCAAGGCCAGCCGCAGCACCCAGCTGTGGGAATCCAGGATGCCGTAGACCAAGGCCGCCGACTCCGGCGCACTCTGCGCAGAATCACCTTGCGGGGGTCCCGCTTGCGAGGGGTTCGTCTCCAGCGGCCCGGTGACCAGATCCGCCAGCCGCTGCCCCAGGGCGTCCACCACCCGCCGGGGCCGCAGGTCACGCCGGCTGTAGGAGAGCAGGAAGCCCTTGGCCAAGGTCACTCCCAGCGCCGCTCCCAATCCCTGGGAACCGAAGTTCGCCAGCACCACCCCCAGCTTGCCCTCGGCGCCGACGAAGAAGTCGTGGTAATCCCCTTCGGTGCGCTGGGTCGGGGCGGTGGCCACTTCCAAGAGCACCCCGGGAAGCTCCGGCACCTCCCGCGGCAGCAGCTGGTTGCGCGCCTGCCGCGCCGCCGACAGCTCGGCGCTCAAGGCCATGCGCTCGGCCATGTTGCGGGCGTAATCCGGACGCACTTCCTCGGCGCTGACGTCGTAGCCGCGGCGAGCGATAATCGCCGCCGCGATCAACACGAGCCCGCTGATCACGGAGGCCGTAACGGCCGAATCCCGCAGCTCCGGCACTCCTTGATGCCAGTAGAAGAGCATCTCCAGCAGCACCGGAGTGAAGATGAAGGCAAAACCTGCGGTGAGCAGGTCGAAGACCACCACCGCCACCAGAAAGACCACCGCCCAGGCCAGACCCACCATCCATCCCGCGGACAGGGAATGGAAGCCGTCGAAGCTGGACATCAGCCAGCATTGGAGCACCAGGGCCAAGATGATGCTCGCCAAGCCCCAGGGCCGCAGCCGAGGCCATCTGCGGATCAGCGAAATGGGAGCCAGGAAGCCCAGGGGCAGATACGGCACCAGCACCAACAACCCCTTCGCCAGGGTCATCTGCCAGGGATGGTCGCGGAGGAAATGACCAGCCACCAGGGCCGGTCCGGCAGCGGCATCGGCGCTCCAAGGCAGCAGCAGAAGCACCCGCAGAAACACCGCCCAGCAGGCGCAGGCAGCACCGGTGAGCAAAGCCTGGGCCGGCGGCCGGCTGAGCCAGCGGCCGGCGAGAAACGCGTCCAGGGAGATCAAGCGCCGGGGGTAGAGCTCCCGCACATCGCCTTCACAACCGGACCACACCAATCCCAGGAGCAATCCAATGGGCATCAAGATCATGCCCACCATCAGCGCCACCAAGAGCAGCAGCAGCGGATTGCTGACCACGTCCACCGCCCCGAGATCGAGCTCGCCGGCACCGGAACGAACGCCGTAGAAGAGCGCCACGGCGTTGACCAACGCCACCATCAAGCCCAGCCCCAGGGTGCGCGGGTGGGAGACCTCGGACTCCTGGAGCCGCAACCAATAGCGCCAAAGCCCCCAGACCAACGAGGTCCCCAGCAGAGCGACGAAGAAGAGGGCGCAGAGGGCGATGAACGGTTCCGGCAGCCGGCCGGAGCCGAAGCGGCGATCATCGAGCTGCGAATCCAGGCGAGCCCACCGGCGCTCCTCCAACACCCGCCCTCCGTCGACCCGCTGGAAGATCACCACCGCCAGGTGGGGTAGCCCCTCGACGCTGCGCTGCCAGTAAAAGGTGGTTCCGGTACCGCTGGTGGCCTCTTGGGCCCGAGCCGAGAGATCCAGCCCCGCCGACAGCAGCGGCCGCACCGAATTCGGCACCGCGACGTCTTCCTGCAGGTTCCACAGGGCGTCTCCACCAGCGCCGAAGCGCTCGACGAGATGCTCCCGAGCTAACGCCTCCGGCGGTTTACCGTAGCTCCGCCGGGGCACCTTGCGGTCGAGCTCGAAGCCTAGCGGCCGGCCGGCGGGATCCAGCTCCGCCGCCGCCTCGCGGCCGGACTCGGCATCCTTGAAGATCACCTGCACCACCACCGGCGAGATCAGCCGCCGCGCGGTCTCCACCGCCGCCGTCCCCTCCTCTTCTTGCCAGCGGTAGTAGCGCGCCAGAGCCTGATGCTGGCGCACCCGCACCAGGGGCCGCCAATCGGAGACGTCGAGGCCCTCGTAGGCGAGCGCCAGCCGCGCCCGGGCGATCATGCCCTGGCGCCCCTCGGAGACCACCGAGCCGGCGTTGGGGTCCACCGCCGGCAGCCACCAGGCGGCGAGCACCAAGGCCAGCGGTGCCGACAGCAGTAGGGCGGATCGGATGGACCGGGGAGAGATTCTGGGCATGGGTGAGCTCGGTGGCAGCGGCCCCATTGTATCTCCCGAGGCGGGGTCGTGGCGTAGGAGAGCCGTCCCGCGGATATACTTCCGACGCTCCGTCATTTCACCAACCGTCCGGAGGACCACCATGCCCGAGCCCTTCTCCATCCAACGCTCCCCCGAGGGCAATGTCGTCGTCCTCGCCCTGGAGGGCTTCCTCGACGCCCACACCGCCCCGAACTTCGAGGCGGCGGTGCAGGAAGAGGTGAACGCCGGGCGGCTCCAATTGCTGGTGGATGTCTCGAAGCTGACCTACATCTCTTCCGCCGGCCTCGGCGTGTTCATGGGCTTCGTCGAGGAAGTGCGGGAGCAAGGCGGAGACATCAAAATCTGCGGCGCCGAGCCGAAGGTCCACGAGGTCTTCGAGCTCCTCGGCTTCCATCACCTTTTCGAGCTGCTGGACGATCGGGCCCAAGGCCTGTCCCGTTTCGCCGCCCACTCCGAGAGTTGAGGCCCGGCATGGCGATCCTGGAACAGAAATTCAGTCTGCAAGTGCCCTCCTCTACCCGCAATCTCGTGATGATTCGTGAATTCGTCAATCGTGTGGCGGAACAAGCGGGGCTCGGGGATTCGGAGCGGCGTCAGCTGGAGCTGGCGGTGGACGAGGCCTGCAGCAACGTCATCGAGCACGCTTACGGCTACGACCAGCGCCAGGAAGTGACGGTGCGGGCCACCTTCGACAACGACTCCGTGCGCATCGCCGTGGTGGACGAAGGCACCGGCTTCGATCCCAAGCAGGTCGCCCAAGAAGATCTGGAGAGCCTGGTGGAACAGCGCAAGACCGGCGGCCTGGGCATGCGCTTGATGCGCTCGCTGATGGACGAGGTGCGCTACGAGATCGGCCCCGGGCGCAAGAACGAGCTGCACATGGTCAAACGGCTGCACCGGGAGGGTTCGTGACCGACGGCGCCGACGGCGGAGACGGAGAACGGCCCCTTTCCCCCAAATCCACCTCTTCGCGATCGAGCTCGCGAAGGTCCAGCTCCCCCCCATCCGGTTCCCCGATGTCGGGATCCCTCGCAGCGGGCTCCCTAGAAGCCCTGCTGGAGAGCGCCCAGCTGCTCCACGGCTCATTGCAGCTTGAGGAGCTGCTGCGCTCGCTGCTGCGTTCGGTGATGGGCCGGTTGGTGGTCAGCCGCGGCTTGCTGGCGCTGGTGGACGCGGACGGTGGCGGCGCCCGGGTGGCGGTGTCCCGAGGCTTCAAGACCTTGCCCGCGGGCCACGCCTTCGATCCCACCGCGGCCTCAGACCACGGGGTCGAACACCTGCTGGTGATCGGCGACGGCAACTCGCCGGTGGGCTACCTGGGCCTGGGCCGGCCCCTTACCGGCCCGCCAGGCAAGGCCGAAACGGAGTTCCTCCAGGCCCTGCTGGGTATCGCCGCCGGCGCCATCGACAACGCCCGCGCCCACGAGCGGGTGCGCCGTCTCAACCTGCAGCTGGATCGCCGGGTGCAGCAGCTGCGCACCCTGCTGGAGCTGGTGCGCAGCCTCACCTCCACCCTCGATCCCGAACGCATCGGCCAGATCCTCGGTCTCACCCTCTCCGGTCAATGGCTGGTTCGGCGCTACGCGGTGCACGCCTGGCGGGAGGGCCACGAGGCGGTGGAACGACAGCTGGGCATGGCCTTCGAGGCACCGGAGGAGCTGAGCCAGGAGCTGGCCGCCCTGGGCACTCCGGCGCGGGTCGAGGAGCTGCCGGAAGAGGGCCTGCTGCGTCAGCGGTTGGAGGCCAACCGGGCTCGGCTGGTGGTGCCCCTTGTCTCCGCAGACCACGGTCTCGGCTTCGTAGCCCTCGGCGCTCCCGCCGGCGACCGCGCCTACGAGGACGATGACCTGACCTTCGCCGCCGGACTGGCGGTGCAGGCGGCGGTGGCCTTCGAGAACGCATGGTATTTCGCCGAGACCTTGCGCCGGGAGACCCTGGAGCGGGATCTGCGGCTGGCCGGCGAGATCCAGCTCAAGCTCTTCCCGGCGGTGCTGCCCCAACCGCCGGGCTGGCAGCTGGCGGCGCGCAATCGGCCGGCCTCGGAGGTCGGCGGCGACTATTACGACGCCCTGCCGGCGAGCCCGCCCGCCGCTTCCGCCGGCAGCGGAGCTTCCTCCCCCTACCTGCTGTGCATCGCCGACGTCTCCGGCAAGGGCATGGCGGCGGCGCTCTTGATGAGCAACCTCCAGGCCTCCCTGCGCGCCCTCCTGGGCACCGGCAGCGAGCTGGAGAAGCTGGTGACTCAGACCAACGACCTGATCCACGCCTCCAGCCCGAGCAATAAATTCATCACCGCCTTCTTCGTTCTGCTGGACCCGGAGAGCGGCGTCTGCCGCTACGTCAACGCCGGTCACAACGAGGGCTTCGTGGTGCGTTCCGACGGCGCCCTGGAAGCTCTGCCCCCCGGCGGCATGCCCCTGGGCCTCTTCCCCGGCGGCACCTACCAGCCCGGCGAGCTGACCCTGGAAGCCGGCGATCTGCTGGTGCTCTACACCGACGGCGTCAACGAGGCCAACAACGCCGAGGGCGAGGAGTGGGGTGACGAGCGCATGCAGGAAGCGATCGCCGGGCACGCCGGGGACAGCGCCCAGGAGGTGGTGGACGGCCTCTTCGGCGAGGTCGACCGCTTCGCCGCCGGCGCGCCGCAATATGACGACATCACGATGTTGGTCGTACAAAGAGTGGGTGCTTCGTAGCCCCCCGCCGCCTGACGCACGCTGAACGACGCTTCGAAACAGGACGAGAATATCCGCGGCATGTCGCAAGAGCATCGATGCTAGGATCAGGGACTGGGTGAAACGACGCTCGCGACTTCGAGCTTCCGAGCCACCGCGACCTCCTCCGAACCCCTTCGAAACCAACGCTAACTACCGTGGTAGACCTCCCCTTTTTCGGCCCCAAGATCGAGCACCTGGACCGCTATCTGGCCCGGCGGGATTATGACAAGGCCCTCGGCGCCATCGACCGCGAGCTGCGACGCGACCCCGAAGATCTGTCGCTCTTCCAACGCCAGGGGGACGTCTTCGAGCTCTCCGGCGACCGCGAGCGGGCCATGGAGGTCTACCGTGAGCTCGCCCGCCGCTACGTCGCCGAGGGGCTCCACGCCCGGGCGGTGGCGCTGTATAAGAAGATCCTCGATCTCGATCCCCAGCGCAGCGACATCCACGCCGAGCTCGCCGCCCTCATCGACGATGTGGGGGGCAGCGAGCGGGACCGCAGCGCCGACCTGCGCACCCGCGAGCTGGCGGCCTCCACCTTCTTCACCCTCTTCGAGGCTCCGATCCTCGAACAGGTGCTCAGCTCCACCGTCCTGCGCACCTACGAGCAGGGGGATATCGTGGTCGCCGAGGGCGAGACCGGCAACAGCCTCTACCTGCTGGTGGAGGGAGACGCCAAGGTCTTCACCCGCGGCGGCCAGGGGCAGTACGTGCCGCTGGCGGAACTCGGCGCCGGCGATCTCTTCGGAGAGGTCTCGGTGCTCTCCGGCAAACCCCGCACTGCCACCATCACCGCCAGCACCCCCATCACCGCCCTCGAGGTCTCCCGCGACGACATCGAGCGCATCAGCCTCGAGTTTCCCCAGGTCAAGGCCGTGCTCCAGAGCTTCTGCGAGGCCCGAGCACAAAACGCCATCGAAACCCTGATCCACCGTCTCGGCCGCGGACCGCGGCCGGAATGAGCCCCAACCCACCGCCGCGGAGCGATCCCGGCAGCCACCCACTCGAACCGCCGGCGATCTCCGCTCCGGCGCAGGAATTCCAGCGAATATGACCCCACGTCCCCTCCGATCCAGCTCGTCTCCCCAATCCGGCGGTGGCTCCTCCCGGCGTTCCCGGCGGCGCCAGCGCGGCAGCCTGACCCAAAGCCTGCTGCTGCTCTTGGCGGTGCTCGCCGCCGGCGCCGTGGCGGGTTGGGTGGCCCTGACCCTGCGGCCGTCGTCGGCGGCCCCGCTGACCGCTGGCCCGGCGGAAGAGAAAAGTCCCGGCCGCCCCGCCGCGGCGGAGGAATTGAGCACCCTGGGTCGCGGCTTCGTGGTTTGGGAGAGCCGGCGCTCCGGCGACTGGCGCCTCTGGATTCGCGACTTCGACGGCAGCGAGCCGCGACAGCTCACCGAGGAGCCGATGCGGGGCAGCGAGCCCACCGACGACAGTGAGGCCACCGATGCCAGTGAGCCCACCCGCCAGCACTGCTGTGCCCACCTGTCGCCGGACGGCCGGCGGCTGCTCTACATGAGCCTGGCGAAGGGCGAGGAAACCTATCCCGAGGACGTCGCCGACGGCGAGCTGCGGCTTCGAGACCTGGAGAGCGGCGAGGAGCGGGTGCTCGTCGAGGGCGCCCAGACCTATTACGAGCATCGGGCGGCGGTGTGGAAAGACGACTCCTCGGTGATCTACATCGGCAGCGACGGGCGCACGCGGCTGCTGAGCTTGCAGGACGGTTCCCAGGAGCTGCTCACCGCCGAAGCCCGGCTGCATCAGAACCACGGCTGGCTGATCAATCCCACCTTCACCCACGCCGTCACCGGCCTCAAGACCAGCTTCTCCCCCTACGATCCGGAGACCCGGCACATCGGCGAGGTGCGGGCCTTCGGCGGCTGCCAGGGCTACTTTTCCCAGGACGGCCGCTGGGGCTTCTGGGCCGGCGGTGCCGGCGGGCCCCTCAAAGCCCTGGACCTCACGACCCGAGAGGTAGTGACGGTGGTGGAAAAGAGCGATCCCCGGCTGCCGGCGGACCGCGGCTATCTCTACTTCCCCAACCTCTCCCCCGACGGCATGCTCTTCACCTTCGCCGCCTCCCACGACGAGCATCACCACTTCGAGGGCAATTACGACGTCTTCGTCGCCCGCCTCGACCCCGGGACCTTCCAGCTGCTGGGGGACCCGCTGCAGATCACCACCGACCCCGGCACCGACCGCTTCCCGGACGTCTTCCACGTCCCCCTGGATCTCGGCCGCCACGACGGCGAGGCACCGCTGACGGTGGACTTCCGGGACCGGGTGGAAGATCCCGCAGCGTGGACCTGGAGCTATGGGGCGGGCGCCGAAGAAGCGGACGGGAGCCCCGGCACGGCGCGCTTCTCCCACCCCGGCACCTACGAGGTGCGCGCCCGCCGCGGTGACCGGGAGCTCCTGGGCCAGGTGCTGGTGCGCCCCGCCCGGCCGCCGCGGGTGCTGGAGATCCACCAGCAGGGAGAGGAGAAGCTCGCCCTGCGCTTCGACGAGGCGGTGGCGCTGGACGATCTCCAGCTGCGCTTCGCCTCCGGCCGCGAGATCGCCGGCTGGGAGCCCGAGGGAGAGACCGGCCTGGTGATCCACCTCGCCGGGGCCCTGGACGCCGCCGACACGCTGGTCCTGGAAGGAGTGCGGGACCGGGCTCAGGAACCCAACACCCTCGCCGCCACCGAGGTCGCCGTGGACGCCCCCCGCTGGCCCAGCGACCGCGATGGGCTGGTCTTCCTCTGGCGCGACGGCAACAGCCCCAACCGCATCGCCGATCCGGTCACCGGCGAGGAGAGCTCCTGTCTGCTGGAGACCAGCGGCATCGCCTGGCTCGACCATCACTACCGCATGGTCCTGCGCCGCGGCGCCTTCACCGCCAGCGACGGCGACGCCGCCCGCATCGTCTACAACTGCAAGAAGACCAACCATCTGAGCCTGGAGCTGACCGTGGCGCCCCATCGCCAGAGCGTCCCCAAACCCGCCCGCATCCTCTCCCTGGCCGGCCCCAATCGGGTGGACGTAGTGCTCGAGCAGCGCGGCGGCGAGCTCTTCCTGCGTCTGCGCACGCCGGAGAACGGCCTGCAGGCCAACGAGCCGGCGGTGGAGCTGGGGGCGGTGCCGGCCCGGGAGCCCAGCCATCTGGTGGTGACCTACTCCCCGGGGCGGCTGCGGACCTACCTCGACGGTGTACCGGTGCTCGACACCGACATCCTCCAGGGGGGCTTCTTCAACTGGAAGTACCGTCCTCTCCATTTCGGTAGCGGCGACGGGGGTAGCCATCCTTGGGCCGGCGTGCTGGAGGGCGTGGCGGTCTACAACCGGGTGCTGGAGCCCGCCGAGGTGGCGGAGAACCACCGGCGCTACGCCGCAGAACGGGCCGCCCGCAAACGGGTACCCAAAGTACGCTTCAAGGCCCGCCTGACGGCGCGCTCGGAGGCCCCCACACTGGAACAGATCGCCCCCTACCGGGAGGCCCTGACGGTCTACGAATACGAGGTGCTGGAGGTGCTGGGCGGCTCCTTCGACGGCGAGCGGGTGCGAGTGGCCCACACGGCGATCCTCGACCGCCAGCTCCTGCCCATCCTGCGGCGGGAGCCGGGGTCGACGACCCAGCTGCTGCTGGAACCCTTCGGCGACAACCCGCAGGTGGAAAGCTGGTTCATTTCCGATACTCTGGAGCCGGACTATTCCATCCCCCTGTACTACGATGTGGGGCGCTGAGGCCTGGTTCGAGAGAACGCCTCCGGTCTCCTCGGACCGCATCCTCTAAGAGCTCTACTCCGGCGAAGCAAGCCACCGCTGCCCCATGGTCTTCAGCTCCTATCTCTTCGTCTTCTACTTCCTGCCGCTGGCGCTGCTGGTGTACTACGCCGCGCCGCGCTTCCTGCGCCATCTGCTGCTCACCGCCCTGAGCTATCTCTTCTACGGCTGGGCCAATCCGGCCTTCATGATCCTGATGCTCTTCTCCACCGCTGTGGACTATCTCTGCGGCCGGGTGCTGGTGGCGGGGCATCCGGATCTGCGTCTCGAACCCGGCGGCCCCCGCAGCTCGCGCCAGCGCTGGGCGGTGGCGGTGTCGGTGATCACCAACCTCTCGTTGCTGGGCTTCTTCAAATATTTCAACTTCGCCGTCGACAGCGCCAACGCCCTCCTCGCCACCGCCGGGCTGGAGGCGGCGCAGCTGGACTCGGTGCTACGCATCGCCCTGCCCTTGGGCATCAGCTTCTACACCTTCCAGTCCATGAGCTACACCATCGACGTCTACCGCGGCGACAGCGCCGCGCTGCGCTCGCCGGTGGATTTCGCCTGCTACGTCTCCCTCTTCCCCCAGCTGGTGGCGGGGCCCATCATCCGCTTCTCGGAGGTGGCGGATCAGCTGCGCAGCCGCACCCACACGGTGGTCAAATTCTCCCGCGGGGTCGCCTTCTTCAGTCTCGGCATGGCGAAGAAGGTGCTGCTCGCCAACCCTTGCGGCCGGGTGGCGGACCTGGCCTTCGATGCCGGCTCCATCGGCACCCTCGACGCCTGGGTCGGGGCCCTGGGCTATAGCTTCCAGATCTACTTCGACTTCAGCGGCTACTCCGACATGGCCATCGGCCTGGGGCTGATGCTCGGCTTCGTCTTCCCGAAGAATTTCGACTCCCCCTACCGCTCCCGTTCCATCACCGAGTTCTGGCGCCGCTGGCATATCTCCCTGTCCAGCTGGCTGCGGGACTATCTCTACGTGCCTCTGGGAGGCAACCGCAAGGGCCGGACCCGCACCTACATCAATCTCATGCTGGTGATGCTGCTGGGCGGGTTGTGGCACGGCGCCGCCTGGACCTTCGTGGTCTGGGGCGGCCTCCACGGGGTGTGGCTGGCGCTGGAGCGGGCCCGGGGCAAGGAGAGCTTCTACCACCGGCTGCCGGCGCCGGCACAAACGGCCCTGACCTTCCTGGTGGTCTTGGTGGGCTGGGTCTTCTTCCGCGCCGCCGACCTGCCGTCGGCCCTGGCCTACCTGGGGAGCATGTTCGGCCTGGTCGCCGCCGCGCCGTCGGCGGATCTTCTCGCCGGTGCCCTCTACACCCCCTATCACCTGCTGTGCCTGGGCCTCGCCGCCGCCATCGCCTGGGGCGCCCCCCAGACCTGGGATTGGACCCGCCAACTCACCGTCGCCCGCGCCGCCACCGCCCTGGCCCTCTTCTGGCTCGCCCTGACGGCGCTGCTGGTGCAGGGCTTCAACCCGTTCATCTATTTCATCTTCTAAGACAGCATGAGCTCCTTCCACGACCTCGAAGCCCAACGCATTCGCCAGGCCCGGCAGGAGGCCGGAGAGACCGCCGTGCATCCGGCGGTGGCGCGGCTGCTGCTGGGGTTCTTCCTCGCCACCCTCGTGTTGGTCCCGCTGGTGGATCAGCTCCTGGGGGGCCTGGCGGCGGAGGCGGCGTCGCGCCTCGCCAGCGGCCTGACCCAGGCCAGCCGGGAGTTGGAGAACCAGCGGCCGGTGAGCGCCAACCGCACCCTGTTGCGCAGCCTGGAGCTGGTGGAGGACGAGCTGGAGGATTCCTCCGAGACGGCGGAGGGGCTGCGGCCGTGGGCTCAGGCGCTGCTCACCGGCGTCCTGGGCAGCGGCAACGAAGAAGCCCTCGTGGGCCGCGACGGCTGGCTCTTCTTCCGCCCGGACGTCGAATACCTCACCGGTCCCGGCTTCCTCGACCCGGCCTTCCTGGAAGCCCGGCGCCGCGGCGCCGAAAGCTGGCAAGTGCCCCCCGAGCCGGATCCGCGGCCGGCGCTGGCAGGCCTCGCCGAGGCGCTGGCGGAGCGCGGCATCTCCCTGCTGCTGGTACCGGCGCCGGCCAAGCCCATGGCGGAGCCGGGGCAACTCTCCTCCCGCTTTGCAGAGTCCGCCGCGCCACCGGAGCTGCAGAACGCTTCCTGGAAGAGCTTCCGCGCCTTCCTCGAAGAGCAGGGCATCGAAGTCTACGAACCGGCGCCTAGCAGCTTCCTGCGCACCGACAGCCATTGGACGCCGGAGAGCGTCGATCAGCTGGCCCGGGAGCTGGCGGAGTGGATCGAGCAACGAGGCCTACTGCCGCCGCCAGAGGAGCCCTCAAGCTGGCGCCGCCGGGAGGTGGCGGTGGCGGGCCGCGGTGACCTGGCGACGATGCTCGAGCTGCCCTCGGGCTCGGAGATTCTGTCACCGGAAGAGGTCACCCTGCAGCGGGTGGAAACCACCGGAGGAGAAGCCTGGAGCCTCGACCCGGCGAGCCCGGTGCTGCTGCTGGGGGATAGCTTCACCAACGTCTTCTCCGCGGAGCATCTGGGCTGGGGCGACTCCGCCGGGCTGGCGGAGCAGCTCTCCTTCTACCTGGGGCGCTCGGTGGACCGCATCTCCGCCAACGACGGCGGCGACCTGACGGTGCGGCGGCGCCTCCAGGGATTGCCGCCGAAGCGCTTCGCCCCCAAGCGGCTGGTGATCTACCAGCTGGCCTTGCGGGAGCTGGCCTTCGGCGACTGGCGGGTGCTGGAACCGGCGCTGCCCGAGCCCTCGGAAGAGCCCTGGGAAGAGCCTCGGGATGGAACCTCCGGCGAAGAAGCTCCTGGGGACGCAGATCCGCCGCCGGTGGAACACGACCCCTCGGCACCGCTGACGGTGCGCGGTACCATCGAGGCGATGGCGTCGGTGCCGAACCCTGCCTCCACCCCCTATCGGGACGCCCTCGTGGCGCTACGGCTGGGAGATCTCGCCAGCCCCGGGGGCGAGCTACCGGAGTCGATTCTGGTCTATACCTGGGGCATGCGGGACCGCCGTCTCACCACCGCCGCGGGCTGGAACCCGGGTCAAGAGCTGGAGTTGCAGATCGTGCCTTGGGCGCGGGTGGCACCGGAGCTGGAAACCCTACAACGATTGGAGCTGGACGATGCTGGAGCCCTCTTGCTGGACGCGTACTGGACCCCTGGCGGCCCCCCGTAGATCTCCCGACTCGTCCGGAAGGCGGAGCCTGAGCTGGGTCCTGGGTCTGGTGATCCTGGTTTCGGCGGGATGGTTGAGCGCCTGCGGTGCCGGCGGCGAAGCGATGTCCCGGGAAGGCGGTTCCCAGCCCGCCGACAAAGAAGCAGCGAAGGCCGGACCGCCCCTCACCGACGTCTTCTTCCAGCGTCTGGCCAAGAAGGTCGACTTCGCCGCCGCCCAGGACCAGACGGTGGTCTCCGGCGAGGACGGCTGGCTCTTCTTTCTGCCGGAGCTGCGCAGCCTCGCCGCGGGCCCGTTCTGGGGCGCCGCCGCCGCCGGGGTCAGCCAGGCCACTCGCGAGGAGGATGCCGACCCCCTGCCAGCAATCCTCGACTTTCGCGATCAGCTGGAGGCCCGCGGCATCCAGCTGGTGGTGATGCCGGTGCCCGCCAAGGCGAGCCTCTATCCGGACCTGCTCTTCGGAGATTTGGAAATCTCCACCGCCGCCGGTCTCGGGCCCTACGGGGGCGCCCACGCCGAATTCCTCGGCCTGCTGCGCTCCGAAGGCGTGTCGGTGGTGGATCTCTACCCCCTCTTCGCCGCCCGGCGCTTCGACGGCGGCGGCCAACTCTACTGCCGCACCGACACCCATTGGTCCGGCCGGGCGGCGCGGCTGGCGGCGGAGGCGGTGGTCGCCCGGGCTCTAGAGGAAGGTTGGATCTCCCAGGGTTCCCGGCAATACCGCACCGAGCGGCGTAGCGTCGAGGTCCAGGGCGATCTCTGGCGCGAGCTCCCCGAGCCCCGCCCCGCCGCCGAGCAGTTGGAGCTCACCTTCGTCGGCACCGGCGACGACCTGGAGCCAGTGCCCACGGACCGTTCGAGCCCGGTGCTGCTGCTGGGGGATAGCCACACCCTGGTCTTCCACGCCGGCGGCGACCTCTTCGCCCGCGGCGCCGGGCTGGTGGATCACCTGGCGGCGCAGCTCCAGCGGCCGGTGGATCTGGTGGGAGTCCGCGGCTCCGGCGCCACCGCCGCGCGGGTCAACCTGTTGCGCCGAGACAATGGATTGGAGGGCAAGAAGCTGGTGATCTGGACTTTCAGCGCCCGCGCCTTCACCGAGAGCCCGGGATGGCAGAAGGTGCCGTTTGGGGAGGGTTCCTGACCGGCGGCGCTACCGCCCCTCCACCCCCGGAGCCACCAGCGGTCCCTCGTCTTCTCGCTCCTCCCGCAGGATGACCACCACCTCGTAGTCCTCGCCATCGGAGAAGCGCTCTGTCAGCCAGCCGGTGACGAAATGCTTCACCTGCTGGCGGGCGGACTCCCGCACCAGGGGGAGGTTCTCTTCCGCCCGGCGGTACGAGAGGTGGGTGAGGCCGGCCTTCAGGCGCTCCAACGCCGCCTCCTCGTCCCGCAGCACGCTGTCGCTGCGTACCTCGTAGCTCAGAGCGGAGACATCCACCGACGGCTGGTTGTAGTCGATGGGAGGCGGTACCACCACGACCCGCTGGCCCTCGACGGTGAAGTCCCAGCGGCGGTCCAGATCGAAGAAATAGGTGTACTCCACCGGCGCCGTGGCCTCCACCACCACCTCCGGCAGCTCCATGGTCCCCCACAGCGCCGTCGCCTGGTCCTGGTGCCGGAAGACCTCCGTCTGCCGCAGGGTGGCGAACTGCAGATAGTTGGTGCCCTCCACCTCGGAGGCGTAGCTGGTGAAGGAGGTGGTGATGGTGCCCTCGAAGAAGGCTTCCGCCACCTTCTGCATCCCCCGGATCATCTCCTTGCCCTCCTCCACCGCCCGCCCCGGCAGGCGCCAGAAGCTGTTGAAGACATAGAGGAAGGTGCCCAGGACCATGGCCGTCACCCCGAGGATGACGATGGCCTTGGGCCAGGCGCTGGAGCGCTTGGCGCCGCGGGAAGACGTGCTGGAGGCGCCCGGGGACGATTCGGGGTCGGGGGTGTGGGCGGGAGGGATCCGGGACTCGGACATGTCGTGGCAGCTTAGCATGGGCAAGGCGAGAGCCCATTCGGGGCAAGACTGATAAGATCCGCTCACCATGCCCGCCTGCCTCCCCGCTTCGCTCCTCCCGCGCCATGCTTGACCGTGGCTGAGCACCGCCGTCCCGACGACGAGATCGGGGACGACCGTTGGGATCATCTGGCCGAAGAGCACGGTCCCAGCTACGAAAAACACGCCTGGAAACGGGGTCGCAAAGGTCCCCGCAAACGAAGTGCCGGAAAGGTCGAGAGCCAGGGACCACCGGCCCAGGTGCTCACTGTCGGCGCCCGCCGCTGCACCGTCCTCTGGCGCGAGGAGAAGGTGCCCTGCCGGCTGCCCTCCAGCCTGTCGGTGAATCAGCAAGCGGAGGTGGCGGTGGGAGACCGGGTGCTGGTGGAGAAAGACCGCGGCACCTGCTGGGTGCGGGAGGTGCAGCCCCGGGACACCGTGCTCTCCCGCCCGGATCCGCGCAACCCCCGGCTTCAGCGGATCATCGCCGCCAACATGGACACGGTGGTCATCGTGGTCGCCGCCCGGCGGCCGGGGATCCGCCCGGGGCTCATCGACCGCTACCTGCTGGCGGTGGAGCACGGCGGCGCCCGGCCGGTGATCTGCCTCAACAAAATCGACCTGGTGCCGCCGGAGGAACGCTCTGCGGATCCGGAGCTGGCCCTCGCCCAGCCCTACCGCGACCTGGGGCTGGAGGTGGTGCTGTGCTCGGCGAAGGAAGAACGGGGGCTGGACGCCCTGCGCGCCGCCCTCCACGACCAGCTCTGCGTCTTCGTCGGCCACAGCGGAGTCGGAAAATCCTCCCTGATCAACGCTCTCCACCCCAAGCTGGACCTCGACACCAGCCCGGTGCGGGAGCGGGACGGCACCGGCCAGCACACCACCACCCGCTCCAACCTCTTCGAGCTCGACGAAGGCATCCGGGTCATCGACACGCCGGGAGTGCGAGAGTTCGGGTTGTGGAATCTGGAGCCCGCCCAGGTGCGCCAGAGCTTCGAAGAATTCCTCCCCCACGCCGCCGCCTGCCGCTTCACCGACTGCACCCACACCCACGAGCCCCAATGCGGCGTGCGGGAAGCGGTGGCAGCCGGGGAGATCCCGGAGCAACGCTACGAAGCCTACCGGCGGATCCTCGACTCGTTGGAGGAGTGAGGAGAGCTGGTAAGATCCATCCACTATCGTCCCCACCGGAACGCCGCCGCCCGGTCTCGACGCCGAGGGCCGCTCCGAAGATCCAGATTCCACGGAGGTTGCTCCCGATGCCGAAGCCGCTCCTCGCCCTCGCCTTCCGCACCCTGCCCGCCGTGCTGCTGCTCCTAATGCCCGCCGCCGCCGGCGCCCAGAGCTGGGCCGGGGACACCGCTCTGACCCTGGAGCTGGAGGATGATCGCGGGGATGCCGTCTCCGGCGCCCAAGTGCGGCTGAGCTTCGTCGAGGTCGAGCCCATGGAAGGGCCGCCGCCGACCTTCTCCAACAACCAAGGCGAAGCCCAGGTGATTCGGCTGGCGGAGGGCCGCTGGCGCCTGGATGTGACCAAGGAAGGCTTCTCCAACCTCTTGGTGGTGGTGCGGCTGCAAGCTGGTAAGAAGCCTGTGATCACCGCCGGCCCCATTCGCGACGCCGTGGCGCCGCCGATGAAAATCAAATTCCTCAAGTCCCCCAAGGCCGGTCAGGCACCGCCGGCGGTGCGGCCACCGGCCATCACCATGCGCGCCCCGATGCCCGAGCCGGAACCGGCACCCCAGCCCGTGCCCGACAGGGCCAAGGCGCCCGAGGCACCGCCCACCGATGCTCCCAGCGAGGCGGCCGAACCACCCCCGGCGCCGGACGCTCC
>JAXHTF010000124.1 GCA_034211275.1 Acidobacteriota bacterium | reverse complement strand
ACCAGCACCAGACGGCCACGAGGGGCCAGGGCCTTGAGATTCCTCGGCAGGTGCTCGCCCCCCACCAGCTCGAGCACGACATCCGCGCCGCTACCGGCGGTGAGCTCGCGGACTCGCTGGGGAAGATCCTCACCCAGCACCACGCAGGCCTCGGCCCCGAGAGGTAAGAGCGTTTCGAGGCGGGAAAGAGTGCGGCCGGCCACCAGTACCCGGGCATCGAGGGCCTTGGCCAGCTGCACGGCGAAGCTGCCGACGCCGGAGGCGGCACCGCTGATCAAGACCGTCTCACCGGCCTCCAGACGGCCCTCGGCCACCAGGTTGGTCCATGCGGTGAGGGCGACCTCCGGCACGGCCGCGCCCTGCTCCATGGACCAGCCCTCGGGCAACGGCATCAGCTGACCTTCGGGAATGGCCACTCGCTGGGCGTGACCGCCACCGCCGAGGAGCGCCATTACCGGCCGGCCTAGCCAGTCGTCAGAAACGCCGACGCCGACCGCTGAGACGCGGCCGGCGCATTCCAAACCCGGGATGTCACTCTCCCCCGGCGGAGGCGGATACAGCCCTTGGAGCTGCATCAGGTCGACCCGATTGAGGGCCGTCGCCGCCACCTCTACCAGCACTTCCCCCGCGGCAGGTTGTGGGTCTGGGACCTGTCCCAGCCGCGGGGTTCCTTCGCTGTCGGGAAGGACGGCGAGCATCGCTACGATCAGCCCGCGGGAACGGGCTCCGCGGCTGCCGCCGGAGCGGTCTCTTCCTGAGCCGCCACCGGCTTCACCGCCCGCAGCCGCGGACGCGCTTCACCGGTCTCGGAGGCGGCGCCGTCGTCCAGCAGCTCCTCCATCCACTCCTGCTCGCCGCCGAGCACCGACTGAGCCGTCTTGTACTTCAGGCTGTCGTCGTTGCTCCACAGGTCCTTGAATAGACGCTTGATCTTGCGGCGGCTGTTGCGGCAGAAGAGATCCACCAGCTTCTGCGCCGAGCGCGCCTCCGGCGAACCGGCCTCGCGCATGGCCTGCACGCGGCAGATGGAAGCGGTCATGGCGAAGAGCTCGTCGGCGACGTCGACGATGCGGAACAGGAAGCCCTGCTTGTAGGCCAGCTTGGCCTGGTGCACCATCATGCCGTGGAAGATCTCGCGGGACAGCTTGCGGGCGCTGCGCTCGACGAAGCGCAGGTGACCGGCGTTGGCGCCGAACTCGGCGTAGCGGGGGTAGCGGCCCCAGCCCAGCCAGCGGCTCGGGTACCACCAGGCGTAGAAGGAAGCGATGCTCGGCGCCGCTTTGGCTACGTCGGACGGGGTCGGCTTGCCCTCGACCAGGGCACCAGCCACGGCGAGGTGCTTGTCCACCGCCTCCCGGGCCATGAACAGACGCATGATCTCGTCCGAGCCCTCGAAGATGCGGTTGATGCGATAGTCGCGCATCATGCGCTCCACGGGGATGGGCTCGTCACCGCGGGCCTTGAGGGACTCCTCGGTCTCGTAGCCGCGGCCACCGCGGATCTGCATGGTGTCGTCGACGATCTCCCAGCCGCGGGTGGTGTTCCACAGCTTGCAGGCGGCGGCCTCCAGGCGGATGTCGTAGTTGCCGTCGTCGGCCATGGCGGTGGCCAGGTTGGCTATGGACTCCATGGCGAAGGTGGTGGCGGCCATGTCGGCGATCTTGTGACTGATGGCCTCGTGCTTGCCCACGGCGCGGCCCCACTGGACCCGCTCCGAGCTCCACTCGCGGCAGATGCGCAGGGAAGCCTTGGCAGCGCCGACGGCGCTGTTGGGGATCGACAGGCGGCCGTCGTTGAGGGTGGTGAGGGCGATCTTCAGCCCGCGACCCTCCCGGCCGATGAGGTTCTCCGCCGGCACCCGCACGTCGGTGAAGCTGATCACCGCGTTGGCCAGGGCTCGGAGCCCCATGAAGTGACAGCGATGCTCGACCTTGACGCCGGGACTGTCCGCCTCGACCACGAAGGCACTGATCTTCTTGGTGCCGGGATGCACCGCCATCACCACCAGCAGCTTGGCCAGGGTGCCGTTGGTGCACCACAATTTGGTGCCGTTGAGGACGTATTCCGTGCCGTCCTCGCTGAGCTCGGCGGTGGTGGCCATCCGCGCCGGGTCGGAGCCGACGCCGGGCTCGGTGAGGGCAAAGGCGGAAATCTCACCGGCGGCGCAACGGGGCAGGAAGCGCTTCTTCTGGTCCTCTGATCCGAACAGCTTCAGAGGCTGGGGTACGCCGATGCTCTGGTGCGCCGACAGCAGGGCGGTGAGATTGCCGTCGGTGGAGCCCAGCAGCTCCATCACCTTCTGGTATTCATGCTGGCTGAAACCCAGACCGCCGTACTTCTTCGGAATCTTCATCCCGAACGCGCCGAGCTTGCGCAGCTCGTCGAGCACGTGCTCCGGATATTCACCGCTGACGTCGATCGCCGTGGAGTCCACCTCCTGGCGCAGGAACCGGCTCAGCTGGTCATAAAAGACCCGGAATTCCGGCCGCTCCGGCGGCTTCTCCGGGAAGGGGTGGACGAGATCCAGCCGGAAGTTGCCCATGAAAAGCTCTTTCATGAAGCTCGGGCTGGTCCACTCCGTCTGCCGGGATGCTTCGGCGACGGCGCGAGATTCTTCCTCGCTGACGTGGGGTGCGTTGTCAGAACGGTGATCAGACATGTGGGTTTCTCCCATGGAAGGTGGTTGATCGACGCTAATGCGGATTCAATACCCTTTCCTAGCTATCTTGGATCCTACCAGCCGGAGCCAAGGCTGTCGAGCGCCGCGGCGCGGCAATCCCCCATCGAGAGCACTTTCCCCACCCCTCGGCCAATCCTTCCTCTGATCCCCGGATAACGGCACTTGCGAGTATCCAAAAGAGTGCAGAAGTCTTGCGCCGCGGCGCGGCGGCCAAGGTCGTTGAAACCTTCGCCGGCGGTCTCCAGTAGAATTTGAGCAGTGCCTTGCAAGCCCCATCGCGGGCCGAGAAGAAAACGGCGGCATGCCCGGATACCTGTCCAGGTATTTTCGCCGAAGTATTTCGCTCCCCAGAACCCGACCCGACTCCGGCATGAATCAGAGCTACTCCACCGCCAGCGCGGAATATCCGGTTCTCAGCACCAAGCTCTTCGCCCCCATGCTCGGTGGCGAAACCGTGGGGCGAGACCGGCTTCTCCAGCGCCTGGACCAGGCCACGGGGCTGATCGTGGTGTCGGCGCCGGCGGGCTTCGGCAAATCGACGCTGGTGGGCGACTGGCTCCAGCAGCGCCCCTGGCCTTCGGCCTGGCTCTCCCTAGAGCCCGCCGACGGCGAGCTGCGCCGCTTCCTCGGCTATCTGGCCGGTGCCCTGGCGCAGCTCTCGGAAGCCGCCGGCGCCAGTCTCCGGCCACTGCTCAACGCCCCTCGCCTGCCGCCTCCGGAGGCCGCCCTGGTGCCGGTGATCAATGCCCTGGGAGCACAGGAGGCGGACACCGTCCTGGTGCTCGACGACTTCCACGTCATCGACAACGAAGAGGTCCACCAGCTGGTAGCCCACTGGACCCACCACTTGCCCCCCGGCTTTCGCCTGGTGATCTGCACCCGCGCGGATCCGCCTTTCTCCCTGGCGCGCCTGCGCGGCCAGGGGCGGCTCACGGAGCTGCGGGCGCGAGACCTCAGATTCTCCCCTCAGGAGAGCAGTCTCTTCCTACGCCAGGCCATGGGCTTGGACCTCCATCCCCGGCTGACCCGAGCGCTGCAGCAACGCACCGAAGGTTGGATCGCCGGCCTCCAGCTCGCCGCCCTGTCGCTGCGCGGCCAGGAGGACGCCGCCTCCTTCGTCGAGGCCTTCAGCGGCAGCCACCGCTACGTTCTCGACTACCTCACCGAGGAGGTGCTGCACCGTCAGCCGCCGGAGGTGCTGGACTTCCTGCTGCCGGTGTCGCTGCTCCAACGCTTCTGCGCCGAGCTCTGCGACGCCATGCTCGAACGGGAAAGCAGCCACCAGCTCCTGCGACAGATGGAGGCGGACAATCTCTTCCTCATCCCGCTGGACCAGAACCGGCGGTGGTTTCGCTTCCACCATCTCTTCCGGGAGCTGCTGCGCCAGACCCTGGAGAATCGTCTCGACCCCGAGGCCCGAGCTGCCCTCCACCGCCGGGCCAGCGATTGGCTGCTGGCCCAGAACCTGCCCACCGAGGCCTTGGAGCAAGCCCTGGCGGCCCGAGATCGCGGACGGGCGCTGGACATCCTGGCGCTCCACGCCGGGCCAGCCTTGGAGCGCGGCGACGCCGCCTCGGTGGCCGGCTGGTTCGAGGCGGTCCCCCAGGAGTGGGTTGAGGCGGCTCCCCAAGTGGCCCTGACTCAAGCCTTGATGCTCTTCATGACCATGCGCTGGAAAGAGCTGGCCCAGGCGAGCCCTCAGCTGGAGCGGGCGTTGGCAGAGGATCTGGAAGATCGCGTCCGCGGCAGCGCCCTTACCCTGGCAGCGTGCAGCGCTACCGTGCGCACGGAACGCGCCGAAGCCATCGCCGCCGCCCGCGGCGCTCTCGAGCTGCTGGCACCGGAGGATCGCCTGCTGCGGGCGGTGGCGGCCATCACCCTGGGCACCTCCTTGCTCGCCCAAGCGGACTACGACGCCGCCTCCGAAGCCTTCCATCAAGCCGCCGCCTACAGCCGCGCCGGCGGCGACCAGCTGGGTATCGACGCCACCAGCCACTTCTACCAGGGGCGCCTTCAGCTCCTCCAGGGGCGCACCCACGAAGCTTTGCGCATCCACCGAGAAGCAGCTGCTGAGGGTTTCGGTGAGGGGAGTTCCGGTGAAAGGGGCTCCGGTGAAGAGGGCGGCCCCATGACCTGCCTGCCGATCCTCGGCGAGGCGGAAGTGCGCTTCGAGTGGGGAGAGCTGGAGCGAGCCCAGAAGCTGGTAGAAGAGGGGCTGGCGATCAACCGAGACTGTTTTCCATTCAACGAGGTGATGGCTCGGCTGATCCTGTTGGAGGTGGCGCGGGCGCGCCGGGACTTCTCCTCCGCTCTCTCCGGTGCCGAGCTGCTGCTGGACATCCTTCGCCAGGCCTCCCTGCTGCAGTGGGAACCCCAGGCCCAAATGCACCGCCTGCGCACCATTGCCCTGCGCGCGTGCCTGGAGGATGATCCCGTAGCCTGGGAAGAGTGGCGGGAATGGATCGAGACCTCGGGGCTGCTGGACGACGACGACGTAGAGGCCAAGCTGCTGCCGGAGCTCCCCCGCACCGCCACCGTCAGCCTGGGGATTCGCTGGCTCGAACGCCGCGGCGATGCGGAACGCGCCGCCCGCTGGGCCCGGGAGCTGCGCTCCGTAGCCCGCCGGCACCGCTGGCATCGGGCGATCATCGAGAGCTGGCTACTGGAGGCCATGGCCCGCCGACACCGGGACGCCGAGGCGGTGGCTGAGCTTCTCCAGGAAGCCTTTCAGCTCGCCGAAGAAGGTCGCTTCGTACAGGTCCTTGCAGACGAAAAGGAGTGGCTCGGCGAGCTGCCGGGAGAGGTGCTCGCCCCGGCCCTGGAGAAAGTAACGCCGGCCTTTCGCCGGCGGCTGCTGGAAGCCCTGGAGATCCCTTCCACCGGGCCCTCCGGAACGCAGCTGCCGGAGCTCCTCAGCCCGCGGGAACGGGAAGTGCTGGCGGAGGTCGCTCGCGGTGGCACCAACGAGACCGTAGGCGAAGCGCTCTTCATCTCCCCCAGCACGGTGAAAAAGCATCTGGAGAATATTTATGGCAAGCTGGGAGTGCACAATCGTCAGGAGGCGGTTCACCGAGCCCAAAGTCTCGGCCTCCTCCCCGCCCCCCACGACCCAGCCCCTGACCCCATTTCCGACTCGGGATCGAGCTCCGAATAGGCCGCCGAATAGGCCAATCGGCGAATGGTCTTCGCTCCCCCCTCCTCGTAGATTGATCCTGCGACGGCTGGGAGCGGATCCTCGCCCCCAGCCCACATCGGGAGAATGATCATGACCTTCTATTCCAGAGTTTCCAGCCCTTCCAAGTTCCATCGCTTCCCTCTGCCGGCGGCCCTGGCCCTGGCGGTCCTTCTCGCTGTCTTCGCCCCTCCGGCCTCGGCCCAGCTGGCGGACCGCCAGTGGGAGCTCGGCTTCGGGGTGGGCAGCGCCAATATCGAAAGCTCCAGCGAGGAATTCGATCTCGACTTCCGGAGCGAGCTCCGCGGCGCCCTGATGGTTTCCCCCCACGTGCAGGTAGAGGCCCAGCTGATGCGCGCCGACGCTCTGCTGGACGCCACCCTCAGCGCCGCCCTGGGCAACGTGGTGATCAACTTCCAGCCGGAGAATCGCGTGTCCCCCTACGCTCTCGTGGGGCTCGGCTACTCGGAGCTCGAGGACATCAACTTCCTCGGCCTGGGGCCGGACCGGGACGAGGACGGTCTCGCCTATCAGGCGGGCTTCGGCAGCCGCTTCTTCGTCGGGGACGAGGGCCGCATGGCCATTCGGGTGGAGCTCTCCAGCCTGTGGCTCAACGACATCCCCTTCGATCAGGATCGCTTCACCAGCCTCACCGCGGGCCTGACGTGGAGCTTCGGCCAACGCTGAGGCAGAGCGCTGAGGCAGAGCGCTGAAGCAGGTCCGCTCCGGTATAGTCCGGGGCTGAGAAACCGAATCATCCCGCGCCCCGGGCGAGGCACTCTCGCCCGGGGCGCGGTTCTTCCCCCAAGACCGCAGAACCGCCTCCGGGAGACCCCCATGCCAAAGCTCATCGACGCCCCTACCGTCATCCCCGCCGCGGGCAACAAGCCGAAGAAAATCGAGGAATACCTGGGCCGCGTCAACACCGGCCAGGACGATATGAGCGTCGCCCGCATGGTCTCGCCGGAGGGCTGGAAGGAACCGGGGCAGCGGCCGGAGTTCGAGGAAACGGTAGTAGTGGTGCGAGGCTCCCTCCGCATCGAGCACGAGGAAGGCACCATGGACGTCCACGCCGGTCAAGCCGCGGTCTGCCTGCCCGGCGAGTGGGTACGCTTCAGCACCCCCGCCGCCGGCGGCGCCGAGTACCTCGCCATCTGCCGCCCGGCCTTCTCCCCGGACATCGTGCATCGGGACGAGGACTAGCCTAGCGACTCGCCAGAGCCGTCCCCAGCAGTACCACCACGGCCCCCAGCACCAGCCGCGGGGTCAGGGGCTCGCCGAGAAAGAGCGTACCCACCGCCACTGCGACCACCGGAGCCAGGTAAGCGATGAGGGAGACGCGGGTGGCGGCGAGGTGTTGGAGCAGCCAGAAATAAAGCCCGAAGACCACCGCCGAGCCCACCACCCCCAGATAGAGCACCGCCGCCAGGCTCGCTCCCGTGGGCTGCCAGGCCGGGTTGGCGGGCCACACCGCCGAGCGCTCCGTCAGCGCCCCCAGCGCTCCCAGACCTAGCGCACCGACGGCCATGGGCGGGCCCGACAGGCTGAGGGCCGGCAGGCCCCGGCCCCAACGCTTCGCCGCCACCGAGCCCAGCGCCGCCGCCACCGGCGACAGCAGCATCACCACCGCCGCCAGGCTCATCTCGGCGCCGCCGAGGGCCGCCAAGTCTTCCGAGAAGATCACCGCCACCCCGACAAAGCCCAGCACCACCCCACCGGTCCCCAACGGCCCCAGCCGCTCCCCCGGCAGGACGAAGTGGGCCAGCACGGCGACGAAGAGCGGGAAGGTGGCGAAGAGCACCGAGGCCAGGCCCGAGGGCACCCACTGCTCCGCCCAATAGACGATGCCGTAGGTGGCGACGAAGGAGAGCAGGCCGTTGATCCACCACAGCGGCCACTCCCGGGGCTCACGGCCCAGGGGAACGCCGCGGAAGCGCGCGAAGGCCAGCAGTAACGCCGCCGCCAGGGTGAAACGCAACCCGGCGCCGAGGAACGGCGGAAAACTCTCCAGGCTGAAGCGGATGGCGGCCCAGGTGGTGCCCCAGATCAGCACACAACCCAGGTAGGCACCGCCGAGCGCCCAAGGGGAAGGCATGGGCCACTCCTGTCTCTGGATCCGAGATGCCGGCAGGCGGATGGAGCCCGCGCTGAAGACTCAGATCCCGTGGGGATCAGGGATAGATCTTATTCAGCATCCGCGGATAGGGGATGGTCTCCCGCAGATGCTTGACGCCGCACATCCAGGCCACGAAGCGCTCCAACCCCATGCCGAAGCCGCTGTGGGGACAGGTGCCGTATTTGCGCACGTCCAGGTACCACTGAAAGGCCTCCACCGGCAGCTCGTGCTCGTGGATGCGCGAGAGCAGCAGATCGTGATCGTGGATGCGCTGGCTGCCGCCGATGATTTCGCCGTAGCCCTCCGGGGCGATGATGTCCAGACCCAGGGCCAGGCTCGGATCGTCGGGGTCCGGCTGCATGTAGAACGCCTTGATCGCCGCCGGATAGTGGGTGACCATCACCGGCCGCTCGTAATGAGCCGCCAGCAGGGTCTCGTGCTCAGCACCGAAATCGTCGCCGTGGGCGATGTCCTGGCCATCCTTCTGCAGAATCTCGATGGCCTCGCTGTAAGTAATGCGCGGGAACTCGCCGTCCACCGCCTCCAGCTTGCTGACGTCGCGCTCCAAAGCCTCCAGATGGTCGCGGCAATTCTCCACCACCCGGCCCACCACCTCGCGCACGAACTCCTCCGACAGGTCGCAGAGGGCGGGAAACTCCATGAACGCCACCTCCGGCTCCACCATCCAGAACTCCATCAGGTGGCGGCGGGTCTTGGACTTCTCCGCCCGGAAGGTGGGCCCGAAGCAATAAACCTTGCCGAAGGCCGCCAGCGCTGGCTCCAGATACAGCTGGCCGCTCTGGCTGAGGTACGCCGGATCGCCGAAATACTCCGTCTCGAAGAGGGTCGAGGTGCCCTCGCAAGCGGCGGGGGTGAGAATCGGCGAGTCGATGAGGGTGAACTCTCGCCGGTAAAAGAAGTCGCGAATCGCCTGCACCACCTCGCTGCGCACCGCCAGCGCCGCCCGCTGGCGGCTGGAGCGCAGCCACAGATGGCGATGGTCCATGAGGAAGGCGGTGCCGTGCTCCTTGGGGGTGATGGGGTACTCTTCGCTGATCTGGATCGGCTCGACGCCGGTGAGATGCAGCTCGTAGCCACCGGGCGCCCGGGAGTCAGCGGACACCCGGCCGGTGACGGCGAGGGTGGACTCCTGGGTCAGCTCGCCGATGCTCTCCCACACCTCCTCCGACAGCTCCTTGCGGCTGGCCACGCACTGCACCGTGCCGCTGCCGTCGCGCACCAGCAGAAAGGCGATCTTGCCGCTGGAGCGCTTATTCTCCAGCCAGCCCTGGACGCGGACTTCCTGGTCGGTGTGGTCGCCGAGATGGCGGATGGACGGAGTGGGTAATTTTTGGCTCATGGGGCGAGGATTTTAAGCGCCGCCCCCGGAGGGGTCAAGGGAAGCCAGGGCCTGGGCGGCGGCGGACTGCTCGGCCACCTTCTTGCTCCGGCCCTCGCCTCGGCCCCGAATCTCCCCTTCCAACAAGCAGTGGAAACGGAAGATTTTCTGGTGGTCGGGGCCTTCCTCCGCCACCAGGCGATACTCCGGCAGCGCCCAGCCCCGGGCCTGGGCAGCCTCCTGGAGCTCGGTCTTGGGATCCCCCGGCCCGTGGGCGGGATGCTCGCCGGCGTTGATCTCGAGCAGAGAGCGCACCACCTTCGCCGCCGCCTCCAGACCGCCGTCCAGATATACCGCTCCGAACACCGCTTCCATGGAGTCGGCGAGGAGAGAACGCTTGGCTCGGCCTCCGGAGCGCGCCTCCCCCACCCCCAGCTGCAGAGCATCCCCGAGGCCGAGGCGCCGGGCGTGGCGGGCCAGGGAGCGGGCGCTCACCAACGAGCTCTTGAGCTTCGACAGCTCACCCTCGGGCTGGTCCGGATGCTCCTCGAAGAGCCAAGTCGCCGCAACCAACCCGAGCACCGCGTCGCCCAGGAACTCCAAGCGCTCGTAGTGGCCGTCGAGGCCGCGCTCGTTGGCGAAGGACCGGTGGGTCAAGGCGCGGTCGAGAAGCGCCGGGTCGCGAAAGCGATAGCCCAACTCCTTCTCCAGCGGGGTGGCGGCGCGGCGTCCGAATACCATCTCCAAATCCTCGTCGGCTGTCTTTTCGCGGTCTACTCGGGTCCGTCTTTCAGGGGCCAGTCTTTCAGCGATTTGCCTTCGTCGGACCAGGCGGTCCTACTTGCGCCGGCCAAACCGCCGCTCCAGGTCGCCGTCGGTCATCTGCAACACGATGGGTCGGCCATGGGGGCAGGCGTAGGGCTGCTCCGCCTGGAAGAGCTCCGCCACCAGGGTCTCCATCTCCTCCGGCCGCAGCACATGGTGCATCTTCACCGCATTGCGGCAGGAAAGGCTGGCAGCTAGATTCTCCAACAGATCCCGGCGCAGCTCCTCCACCCCGCCACCACCGCCGGCGTCGGCATCCGCCGCCAGGCTCAGCAGCAGCTTCTCCGACTGCTCTTGGGTCAGCGCCGCCGGCACTTCGAGCACCGCCAGCGAATTCCCCGACAGCGGCTCGAGGCGGAAACCGCATTCCCCCAAAGAGGATGCCAGCTCCTTGAGCCGCAGCGTCTCCGCCGGCGCCAGCTCGAGCATCAGCGGCGTCACCAGCCCTTGGCTCGGTGGCGCCTGGCTGACGAGATCCCGGCGCAGCCGTTCGTAGAGAATGCGCTCGTGGGCCACGTGCTGATCCACCAAGTAAAGGCCGTCGGGACCTTCCAAGAGAATCAGCGTGCCCTTGTACTGCCCCAGGAGGCGGAACGGCCGCGCCTCGCCGGATCGGCCCGAGAGGGGAACCGGTGCCCGCTCCACCGGCGGAAAGGCGGCGGCGGCCAAGCGCGCGGCAGCTTCGGCGGCCCCGGCCCCCGGATCCGGCGGCGAGGATATGGCGGTGCCCACGCTGGTCGGCTCCCCCAGCGTCGAAGCAGAAGGGAGCACCGGAGGGTAGGAGCTCTCCGAGCCTGTGCCGGAGGCAAAGGCCGGGGCTTCGAAGGCGCCCTCGCTCCGCGACCGTTCTCCCAATCCCTGCCAGACGAAGGGGGTAGCCGGCCCCCCATCCGGGCTCCGCAGCGGCGCCCCCACCTCGCCCCGGGCTCGGCCCAACCCGGCCCGCAGCACCTCCATCAACCGTCCCAGCACCGTGGTGTCCCGGAAGCGCACCTCCGCCTTCTGCGGGTGCACGTTGACGTCTACGTCCTCGGGCGGCAGGTCCAGGAAGAGGAAGAGCGCTGGATACTTGTCGCTCCGCCACTCCTCCCGCACCGCCCGATAGAAAGTGGCCAGCACCGAGCGGTCGCGCAAGAGACGGCGGTTGACGAAGACGAAGAGACGGCGCCCCTGAGTGGTCTCCGGCGAGCCGACGAAACCGTGGATGCACTCGTCACCACCGGCGATGTCCGCCGGTAGATCCTCCAACACCGCCAGCTCCCGGGCCAGGGAGGTACCGAAGATCTGGCCAATGCGCTGACGCAGGCCCTCCGGGTCGTCGCTCACCGGCGGTGCCTCGAGCACGCTGCGGCCATCGTGGTGAACGCTGAAGCGCACGTCCGGGCGGGCCAGGGCGTAGCCTTGAATCACCTCCACCGAGCGCCGCATCTCGGTGGCCGGGGTCTTGAGGAACTTGCGCCGGGCGGGAACGTTGAAGAAGAGGGACGCCACCTCCAAGGTCGTACCGCGAGCCCGAGCCGCCGGCTCCGCCACCTTCACCCGGCCGCCCTCGATGCGCACCCGGGTCCCCTCGCCACTGGTCTCGGCGGTGAGCATTTCCACCCGCGCCACCGCCGAGATGGATGCCAGCGCTTCTCCCCGGAATCCCAGGGTGCCAATGCGCTCCAGATCCTCAAAGCTGTCGATCTTGCTGGTGGCATGGCGGTCGAAGGCCAGCAGGGCATCGTCAGCACCCAGGCCCCCGCCGTCGTCCTCCACCACGATGCGCCGTTTGCCGCCGGCCTCGAGGCGTACCGCCACCGAAGTAGCGCCGGCGTCGAGGGAGTTCTCCACCAACTCCTTGACCACCGAAGCGGGGCGTTCCACCACTTCCCCGGCGGCGATTTGGCTGATCAGGTGGTCGGAAAGGAGGTGAATCTTCGGCATCCGAGGGATTCTACCAGCCTGAAATGTCCTTTGTTGGTCGGATCTTTTCGCCTCTCCAGGGCACTTCTGATATGTTTTACAGGATTTTTCCAATCGCTATCAGAGGAGATCTCGATGTTCCACCAGTTGACGAGAACTGTGATCGTCTTCGCCCTGTTGGCAGTCCTGCTGCCCACCCCCGGTGCCCAGGCCGCCAGTGAAGCGGAGATCCAAGCGGAGATTAGCGGAATCGAAGCGGAAGCCACCGGCCCGCTGCCGGTCCGCGACCCGGACGCTCAGCAACGTGCCCAAGAGGGCATCGCCACCACCGGCCTGCTGCTCATCCCTGAATCCAGCAACGATCGGGTCATGGCCTTCGATCCCATGACCGGCGATCTCATCGACCCGGACTTCATCCCCGCCGATCCGACCAATCTCTCCACCCCCATCCAGGCCATCCTCAGCAATGACGGCATGAGCATTCTGGTCTCGGACCAGCTCGAAGACGTGGTCCAAGAGTACGACCTGGACGGCAACTACCTCGGCGTCTTCGCTCCCGCCGGCGGTGCCGACACTTCGATCCTCGACAACATCCGCGGTATCGCCCTCGACGCCAGCGGCAACCTGCTGGTCACTATCGGCAGCGGTGCCAACGCCGATGCCGTGGCGCAATTCGACACCGCCGGCATGTACCTCGGCAACTTCGTCGCCAACGGCGCCGACGGTCTCGACTCTCCCTTCGACGTGCTGCCCCGGGCTGCCGACTTCCTGGTCGGCGGCATCACCAGCGACGTCATTCACGCCTATGACGCCAGCGGCATGCCGCTGCCCCAGTTCAGCCCCATCAACACCTTCCCAGAGCAGATCGCCGAGGGTGCCGCTTCGGTGCTGGTAGCCAACTTCTCCGGCACCCAGGAAGGCGTGGTGGAGTTCTCCAACGACGGCACCAGCATCATCGGCATCTACGACCCGGCGAGCCTCGGCGGCTACCGCGGCGCCTATGAGCTGCCCAACGGAAACATCCTCACCACCAACGGCGGCGGTGTCCACGAAATCGACCGCATGGGCAATCTGGTGGAAACCAAGATCGCCAGCGTCAGCGCCCGCTTCATCACCTTCGTCGGCCCCGCCAATCCGGAGGTACCGCTGGATCCCATCATCGATGTCCCCACCCTCTCCGGTTGGGGTCTCATCGCCCTGGTGCTGGCCCTCGCGGCCTTCGGCGTGATGGCTTCCATCCGCCGCCGCGCCCGCGGCTGAACCCAGTCCCCGGTGGAGCCGATGCCGGCATCGGCTCCGCCGTCCTCACCCTTTTCCCCACTCCCGCTTGATTCCATGAGCACCAGACTCCTCGCCGTCGCCTTCGGCGGTGCGTTGGGGGCTGTGCTGCGCTACCTCGTCTCTGGCTGGGTCGAACGCTCGTCCCTCTTCGCCGGAGGACGCAACCTCGGCGGCCTCTTTCCCTGGGGTACCCTGGTGGTGAACCTCAGCGGCTGCCTCCTCCTGGGCCTGCTGGCGGGGTTGTTTCAGCGCAGATTCCTTCTCGCCCCGGACCTCCGGGCCCTACTCCTGGTGGGCGTGCTGGGCAGCTACACCACCTTCTCCACTTTCTCTCTGGAAACCCTGCGCTTGATGGAGGACGGTTCCTGGAGCCTCGCCTTGCTCAACGGCCTGGGCAGCCCACTGCTGGGGCTGGCAGGAGCCTGGATTGGAACGGCGCTGGCCCGTCTGGCCTGAGGAGCGAGCCATGAAGCTCGAAGGACTATGAAACTCGAAGAAACGGGCGTCCTGCTGCGGATTTTCATTGGCGAATCGGACCGCTGGCAGGGCCAACCCCTCTACCAGGTATTGGTCCGCCGCGCCCGCGAGGAGGGATTGGCGGGGGCTACGGTGCTCCGCGGGCTGGAAGGCTTCGGCGCCAACAGCCGGTTGCACAGCGCCAATATCCTGCGCCTCTCCCAAGATTTGCCGCTGGTAGTGGAGATCGTCGATGAGGAAGAGAAGGTCCGCGCCTTCCTACCCCAGATCGACGAGCTGGTCGGAGAGGGCTTGGTCACCCTCGAACGAGTGGAAGTGATCCTCTACCGCCGTGCCGAGGAACAGGCCTGAGACCGACGGGGGGCAGGACTAGGAGCCGCCGGAGAGCACTTCCCGGAAGTAGAGGATGATCCCGACGGCGGTGAACAGCCCGCCCCCACCGAGGAAGAGGAGGAAGCCGGCGGCATTGTTCATCCCCATGGTCACCGCTTCCAGCAGCAGGCCCACGAGGATGAAAGCGGCGGCGATCAACAATCGGCGGGGAGCCCTCTCCGGCGCCTTCGGCATGGCGGTGGTTTGACCGGTCGCTTCGCTCACAGTCCCTCCTTCGGCAGCTCTTCGCGCCACATCTCCATATCCGCCAGGTCCGCGACGTCGTGACCCAAGTCGTGGCACTCGAGGCAGGAGACCTCCCCCGCTCGCAGGTCCTCCAGCATGTCGACGTGGAAGTCGTTCTCCTCGAAGGAGCGGGCTCCGCCGTGGCAGTGCAGACACTCGCGGTTCTGATACGGCTGATAGAGCTCGATCTGCTCCGGCACGGTGCCCACGTAGTGAACCCAAAGGTGCTTGAGCCCGGCGATCTTCGCCTTCACGTCACCATACATCGTGTAGTTGGTGTGGCACGTGAAGCAGGCGTGATCCTGATCGATGCGCTTGTTCTGAAAATGTTGGGCCGGCAGGTGATCCGACGAATCCACCAGCAGGCTCTGGCCGTAGGGCTCCATCTCATGACAGGAGAGACAGAACTCCGTGGACTTGGACTTTTCCAGATGCATCTGAGTGCCCAGGGCCAAGGCCGCCCCAGGGAGGAGAAAGAAGGCCAGAAACGCCACCAACCGGCCACCGGGGCCGCCGATGAGGCGCGGGCGCAGGAGCAGCGCGGCGAGCATCGCCGCGTCCAGCACCAGGAAGAGGATCAACGCCTGGATCAACATCTGTGGAATTCGCCCACTGGCCTCAGGAGGCCGGTTTCAGCTCGGTCAACCAATTGACCAGCGTCATCAACTCTTCGTCGCTGCCGGTGAAACCCTTCTTGTGCTTGGCGCCGTCGAGCTCGATCTCGCGCTTCAGGAAGGCGGTGAACCACTCGGCGTCGTGATCTGCACCAATGGTGGAGAGATCCTTGCCCCGCAGCTTCTCGGACTTGGTCTTGGCCTCGATGCCCAGGCTGTCGATGCCATGGCATAGGTTGCACTTGGCATCCATGAACACCATGCGCCCGGGGGCGTCGGCTTCACCATCTCCTGCCGCCGCCGCGGGAGCGGCACTGCTCAAGATCAGGGCGCCGAGGACGGCAAGGAAGGCAAAGCCCAGAGACTGAGCAACGACGGTCCAAAGGTCCGCCGAGCTCCGGCGCCGATCTGCGCTGTCAGTGACTTTTCTACTCTCACTCATCGTCCATCCTCCTCGGCGGCCCGCGTCCACCCCGGGTTTGGCTGGCTGCCGGCAAACTGCATGTTGATGACTCCCGGAGGTCACGCTTGAGCATAGAGCCCTCAAGAACTCATCGCACCACCCTTTTGGGCGGGGCGAGGGCTCCCGAGCCTCTGCCAAGCTCCTACCCCTGCGGGTGTCGGCGGCGACCCCGGAAGGAGGGACAATGTTTTCGAGAATTCTACCCAGCGCCTTCGGGCGCCCGGCACGGAGTGGGACCAGCGCGTCCCAATCCGGCAGCCGGTTCACCTTCCAGTCAACCGAGGATGGGATGACGATGCGCAGACCCCTGATCCCGCTACTAGTCTTGCTCGCTGCACCCGTGGTGCTGGGAGCGGTCCTGGCCACCGCCCAGGATCTTTCTTCGAGTCCCGGCGACTCCGTGGACGGCATCTCCTGCGCCGATTGCCACGGTGAAGTCGTGGAGTCTTTCCAGGGCAATCCCCACTCAGTCTTGGGGACCGACGCCTGGGCCGACACCGGCACCTGTTCAGGCTGCCACGGCGACGGCACCGCCCATATCGAAGAAGGCGGGGGCCTCGACGTCGGCGGCCTGATCGGCTTCGGCGAGAGCACCACGGCGATGGCCGCCACCCAGGCCTGCCAGAACTGCCATGGCGACGTGCACCCGGGCTTCCAGAACACCGCCCACGCCTTCGCCGGCCTCGACTGTAGCTCCTGCCACAGCATTCACGGCAACAACCTGTCGGAAGGCCTGTTGGCCGCCTCCAAGGAAGCTTCGGTCTTCGACCGGGAGGACTTCGGCGACTCTACCGCCACCTGCGCCGGCTGTCATGGAGACATCGTCTCGCGCTTCCAATTCAACGAGCGCCACCGGCTCCAAGAAGGCATCCTCGATTGTGCCTCCTGCCATAATCCCCACGAGCCCGCCCAGCGAGTCCAGCTCGGCGGTTTCGACCAGACCTGCGTCAGCTGCCACCGCGACAAGGACGGCCCCTTCGTCTTCGAGCACGGCAGTCAGCGAGTCGAGGGTTGCGTGGCCTGTCACGATCCCCACGGTTCTCCCAATCGCCACATGCTCACCACTCAGAGCGTCGGCGAGCTGTGCTACAGCTGCCACGCCGCGGTGCCCGGATTCCACTCCCGGTTCACCCTCGACACGGTGTGCACCAACTGCCACTCGACCATCCACGGATCGAATTTCGATCCCTTCTTCCTGAACTAAGGCGAGGCCCATGATGAAGAGCAACTCCTGGCACAGCTTCTTGCTTCTATCGCTGGCGGGCGTCCTGCTGCTGGCCGCCGCCGCTCCCCTACCCGCTTCCGCCCAGAGCGGCGAGGCCCTGGAAGGCAGCTTCCTGGTGGGCTTCCGCTCGGTGGACGTCAACGGCGCTGAGCGCAAATATCGCGAAGACATCGATCTCGAGGACGGTCCGCGGCTGTTCGAGGTCCGGCTGCGCTTCCAACCGGAAAACAGCAAGGCCGTCGACCGCGTCTTCCTCAATATCGACAACTTCGGCGGCGATCCCTTCGAGACCCTGAACTTCTCGGCGCAAAAGTTCGGCGCCTACAAGCTGCGCTACAACCGCCGGGCCTCGGAGTACTTCTACGAGGACATCATCCTGCCCCACGAGCTGGCAGACGTGCGGCTGTCCAGCGGCGGTGACTTCCACCACTTCGATCTACGGCGGGTCCACGACACCGCCAAGCTGGATATCGACCTCAGCCGCGCCGCTACTCTCCGGTTCGGCTTCGACCGCTACACCCGGGTCGGTGAGAGCACCACCACCCTCGACGTCTCGCGAGACGAGTTCGAGCTGGACCGGCCCATCGACGAGTCCATGAACGACTACCGGGCGGGCTTCGAGTACGCCTGGGACAACGTCACCCTGACCCTGGAAGAGCGCTACCGCACCTACGACGGCGGTTACAACGTCTTCCTGCCGGGCTTCTCCCTGGGTGAGAACACCGATCCCGCCAGCGCATCGCTGGACTTCTTCTTCCAGGATCAACCCTACGACACCTCCAGCAACGACCACATCGCCCGCATCGTGGCCCGCCCCAACAAGAACCTGCTGATCCGCGGCGCGGTGATGTTGCAGAACCTCGAGATGGAATACGACGCTTCCGAGCGCTCCCAGGGCATCTCCTTCAGCGGTCAGCCCTTCACCACCGACGCCACCGGCTTCGGTGGGGTGGACCGGGACGCCATGTTGGCCAACCTGGACCTGGTCTATAACTTCAATCCGCGCTTCGCCTGGACCGCCCGGGTGTGGCAGCGGGATCTGGATCAAGAAGGCCGCGGCACCTTCGACGGCGATCTGGGGCTGGGGGAATGGCAGATCGAGGCCACCGGGCTCGAGACCGGCGTTCAATACCAGGTCTCGTCGGCGCTGTCGGTCTCCGGCGGCGTCCGCCACGAGACCCGCGAAGTGGACAGCGGCTTTGCCGAAGGCGCCAGCTCGCCCTCAGATCTCGAGCTGGAGAGCGAGGAGACGGATCACACCGGCTTCTTCGCCACCCTCGGCTGGCGGCCCCACAGCCGCGCCAGTCTCACCCTCACCGTCGAGGACAGCTCCTACGACGATCCCTACACCCTGGTCTCTCCCACCGAGAGTCAGAAGATTCGCCTCAACACCCGCTGGCAACTCGACGGTGGATTCCACCTCTCCGGTTCTTACCTGCTCCGGCGCGTAGACAACGACGATTCCGGCTGGGCCGCCGACACCGACCAGCTGACCCTACGCTTCGGCTATACCCAGGACGACCTCAACGTCTCCTTGGGCTATAACCGCGTGGAGCTGGACCGTACCATCGACCAGGTCGTGGTCACTCTGCCGGGCTTCGGGGGCGGTGCCGAGCTGCCCTTCCCCATCGCCTATCTGGCGGAGTCGGACTTCATCGACGGCCGGCTGCGCTGGCGCGCCAACGACCAGTGGAGCGTCGGTGGTGACCTGCGCTTCTACACCAACGACGGCTCCTTCGGTCTCACCCGAGACGATCTGCGAGCCTTTGTGGAATACGCCTTCCCCGCCGGCTACCTGGTGCGGGCGGGCTATCGGACCGTCGACTACGACGAAGACACCTTCGACTTCGACGATTACGACGCCGACATCGCGGAACTGGCAGTGGGTTATCGCTGGTAACAGCGGACCTCATCCGCGCCTACTACAGCTGTGACGAGGCGCCGGTCTTCCCTTCGGGGAGGCCGGCGCGCTTTTTTTGGCGGGACGCTCTTCAGTGCGGGCGGCAGCGGCGGCTCAGATCTCGAACGGCCGCTGGCGGTCGAAACCGCGATCCGGCTCCCCGAGCAGCACGTGGTTGGGACGCTGACTCCTCGGCATGCGGCGGCACAGCTGGTGAAAGAACTCTCCATAGTCGCCCTCGAAGTCTCCCTCCCCCCACACCCGCTTGAGCACTCCGGTGAACAGTCCGTTGAACGGTCCGTCGCTGGCAAATTGATCATCCTGGCAGCCCGCCAGGAGCCGCACGGACGCCTTGGGCTCCGGCGAGCCCTCCACCAGGCTCTCGGCAATCCCCAAGTAGAGCTCCCGGTTGGCCCGGAAGGCACGGGCGGCGACGGCGTCGGGCATGAAGCGGTAGCGGGGCGCGGACTCGACGAACATGGAATCCTCCGACTCCCCTCGGCGGCCGTAGCCGGAGGGCGTACCCCGGGTCACGGTGCCGCTGTGGCAGCTGTCGGAGATGGCCAGCACCCGCACGCCGCGGCGGAATTGGTACCACAGGCTCCCCAGCTCGTCGTCCACCAGCTGACCGTCATAGAGGCACCAGGTCTCGTCCCGCAAGTCGCTTTCATCACCGCCGATATCCGGCAGCCGGCCACCATGCCCCGCATAGGTAAGGAGAAAGAAGTCTCCCGGCTGCAGCTCCTCCGCGGCGTTGCGGATGTTCTCCAGCACCGCATCCCGGGTCGCCGCCGGAGAGAGCAAGAGAAGTGTCTCGAAGTCCTGCCGCCGCGCCAGCTCCTCCATGTCCCGGGCATCGGCTTCCGCCGCCACCAAATCACCCTCCCAGCCGCCATAGGCCAGCGGGTCGACACGGTTGAGGCCGACGTGTAGAGAAATCCCTCGGGCCATGGCTTGACTCCTTCTGGACGATTAGAGCGGCAGCAAGCGGTAGGAGGGCCGGCGGAGGACCTCGGTGCGGCGAGCCACCAGGAGAGTGTTGCCCCAGGCCCGGGACCAGAGCGGAACGGCGCGCAGCAGGCGGCGGAGGAGGCCTCTGGGGCCGGTGGGATCCGGCCGATGGAGCAAGCAGCGGCGCTCCACCATCTCCATCCCCAAGGCCTCCAGATAGCGCGCCAGCTGGAAGCTCTGGGCCACGTGCACCGCGTCGGCGTCGGGCACGTAGCCGTCGGTGAAGACCCGCGGCTCCGCCACCACGTCGAAGCGGTGACGGCGGTCGAGGAAGGAGGGGAGCTGCCGTCCCAGACGCCGCAGGGCTACC
>JAXHTF010000123.1 GCA_034211275.1 Acidobacteriota bacterium | reverse complement strand
GGGAATCTTCACCCCCTTGGGGCGGCCGGTGGTGCCGGAGGTGTAGAGCAGGCAGAGGACGTCCTCGCCGTCGCAGGAAGTCCTCTGCCAGTGGGGATCCTCCTCCAGAGCGGCGACGGCGTCGGAGTAGGCCAGCTCTCCTTCTTGGGGCTGGTCGAAGGCGACCCAATGCTCAAGGGCGGCGGCAGGAAGGTCGGCAAACTCGCTGCCTCCCCCAGCGATGAGACGCTCCTTCAACCCCGTCACCACCTCTCCCAGCTCGCCGTCGTAAAGCAGGGCCCTGAGGCCGCTGTCCCGCACCACGTGCTCGAGCTCCGCCGCCGTCAGCCGGGTCCCCAGAGTGACCAGGGTGATGCCGGTCTTGCCGGCGGCGAAGAAGGCCTCCAAATACTCCACCCGGTTGTGGGCCAGGATGCCCACCCGGTCGCCCTTGGCGAGGCCCAGGACCTCGGTCCACAGCCGGGCGCAACGCACCGCCCGCCGGTCCAGCTGGCCGTAGGTCAAGCGGAGCTCAGGCTCCACCACCACCAGGGCCGGCCGGTCCGGGGTCAGCCGGGCGCGTTCGCCGAGGATGTCCGCTTGTAGAGTCGGTGCCTGCATCTGCTCGAGCCTCCGAAGGTCAGTGATTGCCGCAGGGAGCCCCGTAGCCGGAACAGCATCCGGTGCCGGTGCACGAGGTGGTCAGCATGTTGAGCAGGATGCGGCCGGTGTTGTTCTTCGCCCGGTAATGCCCCACGCCGTCGGCATCGCCGCCCAAAAGGTTGAAGTAGGACCAGTCGGCGAGATCGTAGTCGAGGCCGGCGGCGGTGGTGCCGTGACCGACGTCGAGCTGCGCCTTGACGTTGGAGCGGCTGTCGAAGACCGCCGAGTCGCCGCAGCCGGCGACGTAGCTGGCGGTGCCGCAGAGCACTTCGTCGTGAACGTCGGCGCCGAGGGCATAGAACCAGGTGCTCTTGCCCGAGGGATAGTCACGGAAACCGCCGTTGCCCAGGCGCGGATTCCAGGTCGACCAGCTGTGAGGGTAGAGGCCGAAGATCCCCGAGTTGTAGTAGTTCTGGGAGCCGCAGGTGGGGTAATAGGCGTTGGCGTAGCCCACGTAATAACAGGAGACCAGACCGCGCATGCCCCCGGCGATGGCCACGAAGCGCCGCACCTGGCTCCACATGCCGTCGTCCTCGACGGCGTAGAGCCCCATGGTCACCCCCAGGGAATGGCTCACCACGTCCACCTGAGTCGAACCGGTGTAGGCCATGACGTCCCACAGGAAGTCGGCGATGAGATCCGCCTTGGAGGGCTTGTGGTAGTTGAATTGGGGCAGGCCGCGCTCGCTGGAGGACAGCCAGTTGACGCCGAAGAGCTCGCAGTCGTTGTAGCCGGAGGCGCGAAAAGCATCGTAGACCGACGCGACGCCGGTGGAGGTGGGATAGTCGAAATTCTTCGCCTCGTCGCCGTTGCCGTGGAGGAAGACCACCGGCGTACGACTGGCGGCGCAGCTACCGCCACCGAAGCCTCCATAGGGGGCGTTGGTGGGAGAGAACCCTCCGGCGAATTGGCTGGAGCCCCCGGTGTAGCTCAACGCCGAAGCCGGCGCCGGCAGCAGCAGCACGACTAAGAGTGCACAAAGAATCAACGCAAATCCTCGGTTCATAGCAACCTCCTATACCCACAGAACGATAAGAAATAAAAATCCGCCCCTCGCGCAGAGCGGCTTTCGCCGAAATTCAAGGGTCTTCATCTTCATCGCCGCTTTCGGCAGGACCCGGCGCCGACTGGGCCAGCACCGCCGGCAGCGCCGCAGCGAACTTCGCCGGGCACTCCACCTGGGGCACGTGGCCGCAGCGCTCGATCCAGGTCAGCCGCGCGTTGGGCAAGCCGTCGAGCAGGCGCTGGGGATAGTCCCGGCCAAGATACTCGTCCGCCTCACCCCAGAGCAGGTCCACCGGCGTCGAGATCTCCCCCAGCCGCCCTTCCAGCAAATGACCGTCGAGATCCGCCTCGGCCTGGAACATGCGCGCCGCCTGGCCGGTCTTGGCCCGGCGCACCAGATCGTCGAGCACTGCGTCGGGGGTGGGGGGCGCGTCCGGCCCCCGCAGCGCCGCCATCAGCCGGCGGGCCTCCTCGCGATCCTTGGGTAACAGGCTCAGCTCACCGGTGTCGGCGCGTAGCGGGCCGCCGTTGATGGCCACCACCCGGCTCACCGCCGCTGGATGGTGCAAGGCCGCCAGCATCGCCACCCAGGCCCCCATGGAGTTGCCCACCAGGATCGGTGCCGGCTGCCCTTCCGTCACCCCGTGGGCCTGCAACCAGCCCTCGAAGCTCTCCACCACCGTGGTCATCTTCAGCGGGCCGGCGGCGGGAGCACTCTCGCCGTGACCGGGGAGGTCCACCAGCAGCACCCGATACTCCTCGGCCAGCATCGGCGCGGCGGAGAACCAGGTCCCCGCCTGGTCGGTGACCCCGTGGATCAGCACCAGGGGCGCTCCCTCACCCTTCTCCCACCACACCAGCCGCCCCCCAGCTTCCTCTGCCTCCCGGCGCTGGAAGCCGGCGTTGGCCAGCTGGACGCGGCTGTAGGCGGCGAAGAGATCGAGGGGACCAGGTTGTTGCGCCGGAGCCTGCTCGGCAGCCTCGGCGGCGGGTTTGGCCGGGGCTCGAGGGGCCTCGTTCTTCTGCGGCTGGTCGCCCCGAGCCGAGCTCCAAGAGATCAAGACCACCACCGCCACGGCAGCCACGGCGAAGAGACTCAGCTTGCTCATCATCCCCCCTCCCCGCCGTTGACCGCCCCGACCCGGAACGCCGCCCCCGCCTGGTTGTAGCCGACGCCGGAGCCGACGAAGACCACCAGGTCGCCGGGCTTGGTTTTGCCCTGGCCGACGGCGTCGTCGAAGGCCATACCCAGGCAGGCGGAGCCGGTGTAGCCGCACTCCTCCATGATGGTGTGGGCGCGCTCCACCGGCAGCCCCAGATCGTCCATCACCGTCTGGATCGACGGCTTGCGCACCTGGGTGAAGATGAAGAGATCGACGTCCTCCAAGGCGAAACCACCGTCCTTCGCCAGGCGGCGCACCAGCCGCGGCCAGCCCTCGTGATTGACCTCCGGCGGATAGCGTTCGAGCATGCGCACCTGGGTCTGGCCCAGCTCCACCGCCTGGACGGTGGCGGGCTGCGCCGTACCGCCGGCGAAGATGCCCCAATTGTGGGCATAGGAGCCATCCGCCTGGGCTGCGGCGCAGACGAAGCCGGGCTCCTCCGCCGGCTCCAGCACCGCCGCCCCGGCGCCGTCGCCGTAGAAGAAGATCATCGGATCCTCCGGGTCGGCGAGGCGATGCATGAGGTAGACGCCGAGCACCAAGACGGTCCGGATGCTCGGGTTGGCAGCGATCCATCCGGCTCCCGTCGCCAGACCGGTGGGGAACGACGCGCAGGCGCAGCCGATGTCGAAGCTGCCGGCGTTCACCGCCCCCAGCTTGTGCTGCAGCACCGTCGAGGTGGCGGGGGTGATGAAGTCCGGCGAGTCGGTGCCGAGGAGGATCAGATCCACGTCCTCGGGCCGGCGGCCAGCGCGCTCCAGGGCTTGCTGTGCCGCCGGCAGCGCCAGGTCCGAAGTGGCCCAATCCTCCGGGGCGTACCACCGCCGACGAATGCCGGTGCGCGCCTCCATCTTGTCGACGAAACCGTCGAGCTCCGGGTCGACGCGGGCCAAGCGCTCCCGCAGCACATCGTTGGGCACCTCCACCGGCGGCAGGTAGCTACCGGTGGAGATGATTTGAGCGTAGCGACTCATACTCCAGCCCCCGTCATGTCCCGGGTACCAGGCCGCCGTCCACCGACAGCACCGTGCCGCTGACGAAGGAAGCCCCGTCGGAGGCCAGCCAGAGGTAGGCCTCGGCGATGTCCTCGGGTTTGCCCATGCGCCCCAAAGGCGTGTGGGCGACCATCCCGTCGAGCACCTTCTGAGGCATGCTCTGCAGGATCTCGGTGGCGATGAAGCCCGGTGCCACGGCGTTGGAGCGGATGCCGTAACGGCCCAGCTCCCGCGCCCAGCCCTTGGTCATGGTGATCACCCCGCCCTTGGTGGCAGCGTAGTTGGTCTGACCGAAGTTGCCGTAGAGCCCCACCACCGACGACGCGTTGAGGATCACTCCCCCACCGCCGCGGATCATGTGGGGCACCACCGCCCGGCCGCACAGGAAGACCCCGCGCAGGTTGACGCCGATGACCGCATCGAAGGCGGCATCGCTCATGGTGGAGACCACCTCGCCGTCCTTCCATTTGACCAGCTGGGCGTCGCGCACGATGCCGGCGTTGTTGACCAGCACGTCGATGCCGCCCCACTCGTCCACCACCGCCGCCACCGCCGCTTCCACGGCGTCGCCGTCGGTGACGTCCACCACTGCGTAGCGGCCTTCCCCGCCGGCTTCCTGGATGGCCGCCAGCAGATCGTCTCCGGCCTCCCGGTTGACGTCCCAGGCCGCCACCTTGGCTCCTTCCGCCGCAAAGCGCAGCGCCGTGGCCCGGCCGATACCGGCGGCCGCCCCGGTGACCAGGACGACCTTTCCCTGCAATCCCGTAGAGATCATGCTCGCTCTCCCCTGCGCCTTAGAACCGATACCCGAGGGTGGCGGTGACGGTCTCCGGCGCGCCGTAGGAACCCTGCAGGATGCCCAGCACCGGAATGTTGTAGCCGTTGGTCAGGTATTCCTCGTCGCCGAGGTTCTTGCCGTTGATGGTGAACTGCCAGGTGCCACTGCCCGAGAGCCAGGAGATCCAGGCGTTGACGATGCCGTAGGAATCCTGGGAGATGGGCAGCAGGGGCACCGCCGGGTTGGTCGGGTCCGGGCCGCCCTCGTTGGTGAGGATGGCTTCGTCCCGGTAGGCGTAGCCGATGCTGCTGGTGATCAGGCCGCCGAAGGCCGGGAAGTCGAAGTTGAGGTTCAGCGCGCCGGTGAACTCCGGAGCGTTGCTGATCACCTGGGTGTCGACGAAGAAGTCCCCGTTCTCGTCCAGGAACTCATCCGGCGAGGCATCGAGATAGCTGACGTTGCCGGACAGACCGAACCACGAGACGGTGGGCGAAATCCAGTTGAACTCCACCTCCACACCCGAGATGGTGGCGCTGCCGGCGTTGAGGAAGTTGCCGAAGAAGGCGTCGTCGGTGCCGTCGCCGTCGGAGTCGTAGGAGGTGAAGGTACTCACCTGGATGTCCTCGTAATCACCGTAGAAGGCCGCGATGTTGAGCACCAGGCTGCGGTCCGCCAGCACCGACTTGAGGCCCACCTCGCCGACGGTGAGCACCTCGTCGTCGAAGGGCTCGGCGGACTCGGGGAAGGCGGTGGCCTGGGCGCGAACGTTGAAGCCGCCGCTCTTGAAGCCGCGGGACAGGGTGACATAGCCCAGCACGTCGTCGGTGAAGGAGTAGTCCAGCCCCAGTTTCGGCGCCACCGAGGTAAAGGTCTCGGACTGGTCGTAGTCGGCGGTGACGGCGTTGATGACGGTGAAGGTGGCGTCGGTGTAGCCGGCGTTGAAGGCCACGCCCCGCTTCTCCTCCTCCGTCAGCCGCACGCCGAAGTTGAGGTTGAGGCGATCCGACAGGGCGTAGGTACCGTCGCCGAAGAGGGCGAAGGACTCGGTGTCGGTGAAACCGTCGGTGGTGCCAAAGAGGCTGTTGAGGAAGTTGTTGCGCACCAGACCGCCGGCGCTGCCGTCGAAGTAGTAGAGGCCGAAGACACCGTCGAAGCGGCCGCCACTGTCGTAGATGAATTGGAATTCCTGCGAGGTCTGCTCATCGTAGTAGGTGGCCTCGACGTCGGTGATGGGCGCCGGGGTGGTGTCGAAGTCGATGTTGTTCTCGGTGTCCGACTCACGATAGGCGGTGATGGACTTGAAGCGCCAATCCTCGTTGATCGCCCAGTCGACGGTCAGGGAGTAGCCCTCGGTCTCGGTGCTGTTGAGGGGCTCCAGGCCGCTCTGGGTGTCGAAGATGTCGTCCAGCGGCGGGCAGGTGGCGCCCAGGAAGAGGGGGCAGAAGGGATTCGCCTCCAGCCGGGTCAGGCCCTTGGGCTCAGCGTCGTCCTCGGTGCGGTCGGCGCGGAATTTGACCGTCACATCGTCGCTGACCAGCCAGTCCAGGGACAGGCGGGCGGCGAAGGTGTCCTTGTCGGAGACGTCGCGGCCGGTGAAGAGGTTGGTGCCGTAGCCGTCGTGGGTCAGGGAAGCGAAGGCGATGCCCGCCCGCAGCTTGCCGGGGACCAGGGCGCCGGAGACGCTGGCCTTGATGTCCTGGGTGTTGTAGCTACCGCCGGTTACCGCCACCTTGCCGCGGAAGTCGTCGGTGAGGGCCCGGCTGGTGTATTTGATCGCGCCGCCGATGGTGTTCTTGCCGTAAAGGGTGCCCTGGGGGCCACGCAGCACTTCGATCTGACCGATGTCGAAGACGTCCAGCAGCGCGCCCTGGGGACGGGCGATGTAGACGTCATCGAGGTACAGGCCGACACCGGGATCGACGCCCCACAGGGGATCGGCCTGACCGATGCCGCGGAGGAAGGCGGTGAGGGTGGTGCTCTGGTTGCGCCCGGAGTAGATGGAGAGGTTGGGTACCTGGGATTGGATCTCCGAAATATCCTCCACCCCGCTATCCTCGAGAGTCTCGGCGGGCAGCACGGTCACCGCCACCGGCACGTCCTGGATGTTCTCCTCGCGCTTACGGGCGGTGACGGTGATCTCCTCGGAGATGGGCTGGCCGGTGACCGCTCCCGCCTCTTCCTCTTCCGCCGCCTCTTCTTCGTTGCTGGGTTCTTCGGCGGCCTGCTCCTCGGCGGCGTCTTGTTGCGCCATGGCCACCAGCGCCGGGCTGAGCAGGAGCCCGAACAGGATCATGAGACAGATGCTGAGTCGATTTCGAAGCATGGTGGATTCCTCCAGGCTGTGTTTCCGGATCGAAGGTCCGGACCAAGTGTCTTCTCGGACTCGCCTCTCGCACTGGCGGGTCCAAATTGGGTTTGCCGTCAACGTTTCCTAAAAGCGTTTCTCATCCAGGGGGGTCGGTTCAGGAGCTCTCCGGAGGGCGGTTCCCCGACGGCCCCCGCGGCAGCAGTCCGTAGCGCAGCAGGCGGATGAATTCCTCCGTCGCCTGTTGCGGATTCATGCCAAAGTGCATGGGCGCGCCGAAGCACTGTTCGATGGTGAAGAAGTAGAAGAACCAGCGCACCGCCAGGATCACCCCCACCAGAGGATCGATCTCCCCCAGCTCCCCCGCCGCCTTGCGCGCCTCCAGCTTGGTGCCGTAAACCTCCCGAAAGCGCTCCGCCATGCCTTCGTAGAAGGAGCCGATGTGCGCGCCGCGGAACTCCACCACGTCGACGTAGATGAGCAGGATGTACGGCCGGTTCTCCCGCACCACCTGCTCGATGGCTGCCGCCATATCCTCCAAGTCGTCGGGGAAGTCCGCCCGGGCGAAGAGTTGCTGCAGCGGATGCTCGGGATCCTGCAAGCGCTCCCAGTAGCGGTCCAAGAGCTGTTTGAAGATGGCCTCTTTGTTGGCGAAGTGGTGGTAGAGGTTGCCCATGGACAACCCCGACCGCTCGGCGATCTGACGCATGGAGGTGGCCCCGAAGCCCTGGCTGGAGAAGAGCTCCAGCGCGGCCTCCAAGGCCTGCTCCAGCGACACCCGAGACCGATCCTGTTTGCGGCGGGCAACCATTCCAACTCCTTTGAAGAAAACAAACCGAGCGCTCGTTCGGTATTGTGGACACGCGTTCATGGAGTGTCAAGTCGCGTTGCGTCAAGCTCCTTCGAGGAAATGTCAACCGCTCCTTGAGAACCCCGTTGAAAGCACCTAAACCTTGATGAGAAAAGGAATCTCACCCCTCAGACCAACGAGCCAGCGGTCCCGAACAAAGCCCCCATTGCCGCGCTTCGGCATAGCTGGCAGACCTCTCGGCTCAGCAGGGACCGGTCCCCCAGGGGCGTGGGCAGTCGGGTTCTGCGGTGGGCGAAGACGCCCATCCTCGAATCCCGCAGCCCACTCAGACCGGTTGTGAGAGCTGAGATCAAGGGGAGGACTCCACCGGGAGTGGTGCCGCTTCTGGAGGCGACTGCTGGAGACCAACACTTGGGTACCACCTGCTGAACTCGTTGAGACCAAAGGGATCAACAAGTGGGTACCACCTACCTGCCGGCCGGCTGGAAGCCGGCGCTCCCAGGGGGGACCTACCAGAGGGACCAACAAGTGGGTACCACCTACCTCAATCCTCAATTCCACTCCCTTCGAACTGGTCCCCCACGACCCCGCATCACCGGCGGTATGGCGAGGGAGCGGGACCCGAGGATGGCCCCCCGGGCCACCGCAGGGCCTGACTCCCGAGCACCCCGCGCGGACGTTCTCCTGGTTCTGCGTGAAGCGACCAACCAGCGATCAACACTTGGGCACCACCTGCCTAACTCGTTGAAAACAAAAGGACCAACAAGTGGGTACCACCCACTTCCCCACAGCCACTGGATTCTTCAGCATCGGCTGATAGGGTTGAGACCAGCCGAGGCCGAATTCGCTCGAGATCTCGGCTACCCCAACCACTGAAAGGAGCCTTTCTAGATATGGTGGCCACTGCTTCGACTATGCTGCCCCTGGGCACAGATGCCCCAGACTTCCATCTCACCGACACCGAGGGACACGATGTTTCCCTCAGCACCTTCGCCGGGGCACCGGCGCTTTTGGTGGTCTTCATGTGCAACCACTGCCCCTTCGTGGTCAAGATCCGCGACGGGCTGGCGAAGTTTGCTCTGGACTACCGCGACCAAGGCCTGGCGGTGGTGGGCATCAACTCCAACGATCCGGCCAAATATCCCGACGACAGCCCGGAGAAGATGAAAGAAGAAGTGCGCAAGGTGGGCTACATCTTTCCCTACCTCTTCGACGCCAGCCAGGACGTCGCCAAGACCTACCGCGCCGCCTGCACGCCGGACTTCTTCCTCTTCGACGGCGACCGCAAGCTGGTCTACCGCGGCCAATTCGACGACAGCCGCCCGGGCAACGAGCTGCCGGTCACCGGCGCCGACCTGCGCAGGGCCGTCGACGCAGTGCTCGCCGGCAATCCCGTGCCGGAGCCCCAGAAGCCCAGCATGGGCTGCAATATCAAATGGCGGGAAGGCAACGAGCCCGAGTACTTCGGACTCTGAGGAGATCTCGGCCACCTGCGCCGTCTACGATTCCGCCAGCCACGAGGCGGAGATTCTCACCCTGTCGTAGCAATCCTCTTCCAACACCCAGCCTGCCGACCTCGCCGCGCCTGAGGGAAATCCCCCAGGCCGGCTGAGGACTTCTCCCTCTCCCGCCCACCGCCCGACGACCTTAGGGTCTTGAATACCCCACCGAACCAGCTTCGCCGGCGGGGAAATTCGAAAACGACTCTGAGGAACTCCGCATGTCTTATTCTTCTGGTTCTCGTCCCGGCGGGCCGTCTCCAACCCATCTTCTGCGCCGCCTCCGCCCTCACCGCCTGCACCTTCCTTGGCTCGGCGCGCTGGCGCTGGCCTGTTTTCTCACAGCGGCTCCCGCCTGGGGCATCGCCGACATCCTGGACATTCATCGGCCGCTGGCGGACTTCGACTCCCGCACCGACGTGCTGGCTCCCACCCCTCAACAGCTCGCTCTGGTGGACCAGCTGGGTGCCGCCGCGACCTGGAATCGCTTCGGCACGCCCCAATCCCTGATCAACTATGGCTCTTTCCTCGCCAGCGGCTACGGCTCCGACCCCGCCACCGCCGCCCGCGCCTGGTTGCGAGACAACTCGTCGCTATTCCACCTCAGCGCCCAAGGAGTCGACGCGCTGGAGCTGGTCAACGTCTCGCCCATGGGCGGCCCGGAGACCGCCGCGGTGCTCTTCCGTCAGAGCTTTGGCGGCCTCATTGCCGCCAGCGGCGGCTTGATCACCGTCGGCGTCACCGATGGAGACATCGTCTACGCCTCCTCCTCCGCCGTCGGCGACCAGGCCCCGCCAGGGGCTCCGGTGCTTTCCGCCACCGAGGCCTGGCTGCTGGCCGCATCCAGCATCGGCTTGCCGCTCTCCGCCCTCGATCTTTCCGGCCTCCGCCAGGAAGGGGATTGGACGGTCTTCGACGTCCTCGGCCTGCTGCAGCCCCAGCGCTCCCGTCTGCGGGCATTCCCGACTCCCATCGGCGGCGTCTTACCGGCGTTCGAAACCTTGGTACTCGACGTTCTGGGCGGTCACGCCCAGGCCTATACGATCTTCGTCGACGCCCAAACCGGTGAGCTGCTGGCCCGCCACAATCGGGTTCAGCGCCTGCAGGCTCCCACCGCGGTGCAGGCCGCCCAGCTTCTCCCGGTGCCGCGCTGGAACCTCTTCCCGGCCAACCCCCCTCTCGATCTCTCCACCAACGACACCCGCTCGCTGGCCTGCTGGACTCTGACGGATTCCAACGGCCAGCCCATCTCCGGCTGCGACCTGGAGCTGGAAAACTCGGCGGCCCGCGCTCCTTGGGACCACTTACCCCTTGCCGGAGCTCCTACCTTCACCACATTGGGCAATGCCGCTTCGTCGGCGTCCGCGTGGCTCAGCCCGCTGACGCCGGCGGAGGGGTATCGCCCGGTGAGTCTCGACCGCAACTATGACTTCCCATGGCTCAACACCTGGCAGGAGAGCGGCTGCTCGCCGCTGTCCTTCACCCCTCCCGGCGTCACCAACGCCAACGATCTGGACGCCGCCACGGTCAACCTCTTCGCCATGCACAACCGGATGCACGATTGGTCGTATTTCCTCGGCTTCACCGAGGCCAACTACAACCTGCAGGTCAGCAACTTCGGTCTGACGCCTCCCAACCAGGAGACCGATCCGGAGATCGGCAATGTCCAGGCGGGAGCGGTCACCGGCGGATTCCCCACCTTCCTGGGGCGCGACAACGCCAACCAGGTCACCCTCAATGACGGCATCCCGGGCATCACCAATATGTACCTCTGGCAGCCCATCGCCGGCGCCTTCTATGCCCCTTGCGTCGACGGCGACTTCGACATGGGAGTGATCGGCCACGAATACACCCACGCGATCTCCAACCGCATGGCGGGCGGCCCGGACGACAACCTCACCGGCGCCCAGGCCGGCGCCATGGGTGAGAGCTGGTCGGATCTGGTGGCCATGGAGTACCTCAACGAGTACGGCCTGGTGCCCACCGCCGGCGAGAGCCCCTACGCCGTGGGCACCTACGCCACCGGCAGCGGCGAGAAGGGGATTCGCAACTACAACATGTCGCGCAACCTCACCCCGCCGGCGGTGGGCGCCCACACCGCCCCCCTGACCCAGCGCAACCCATTGAACTACAGCAACGTCGGCTACGACACCAGCGGCGCCCAGGTGCACGCCGACGGCGAGATTTGGAGCACTACCAACTTCGACCTGCGGGCGGCGCTGGTGGACAAATACGACGCTCAATTCCCGGCCGCCGATGCCGTGCTGCAGGCCCGCTGCGCCGACGGTGAGCTGCCCGCGGACCTCTGCCCGGGCAATCGCCGCTGGGCGCAGATCGTTTTCGACGCCTGGCTCCTGATGCCCGCCAGCGTCAGCATGCTCGACGCCCGGGACGCCTATCTGGCGGCGGACATGATGCGCTTCGGCGGCGCCAACCAGCTGGAGCTGTGGCGCACCTTCGCCCACCGCGGCATGGGGGAGAACGCCTCCAGCCAGGGCGCCGACGACAGCGATCCGGCGCCGAGCTTTGAGTCGCCGCTGGAAGCGGAGGCGAATCTACTCTTCAACATCGTCGACACGGACACCGGCGCGCCGGTGGAAGCGGAGGTCTTCATCGGCCACTACGAGGCCCGCTCCGTCCCCGTCGCCGACACCGTCGCCGGCACGGTGCTGGGCGCCACCGTCAGCCTGCTACCCGGCCTCACCCAAGACTTCCTGGTGCGCGCCGACGGCTACGGCCACGTGCGCTTCCCCTACCAGGCTCTGAGCGCCAGCAGCTCGACCCTCACCGTGGGGATGCCCAAGAACCTGGCCTCGACCCACAACGGAGCCACCGCCGCCGGCAGCGGGGTGAATCTCGACGCTCTCATCGACGACACCGAGGCCACCAACTGGGCCGACCTCATCGCCCCCGCGGCGGGAGACCAGGTCACCGTCGATCTCAGCGGCGGCGTCCAGCGCATCACCCGGGTCAACGTCAGTGCCCTGCTGCGACCGGAAGATGCAGAGAATGCGGACTCGGCGGCGCAAAATCGCTTCACCGCCCTGCGCCAATTCGAGATCCGCACCTGCGTGACCGGCGCCAGCCTGCTCAACCCCACGTGTTCCGGCCTGCTGCCGACGGGTTTCAGCACGATTTTCACCAGCCCCGCGGACGCCTTCCCGGCGGGGGTGCCGCGACCGCTGGCGCCGGACATGATCCTGCGCGAATTCGATGTGCCAGATACCGACGCTACCCACGTGCAGCTGCGGGTGCTCCACAGCCAATGCACCGGCACGCCGGCCTACCAGGGAGAGCAGGACGCGGACCCGCTCAACGCCACGGATTGCTCCACCGCGTCGTCCAACGCCGACGTGGTGCGCGCCGCCGAGCTACAGGTCTTCGGCACCGATCCGTCGACGCCCGATTGAGGCCTCCGGCGCTATCCTGATTGCAGGCTTCCGACTCCCAGGAAGCCTCAAACCACCGGCGGGCGGTGCTTCGGTGCCGCCCGCCGGTCCTGCGTTTTCGATTCGACCTGGAACACAGCCCGGTGGCCTTACCCCAACAGCCCCTTGCGAGCAGCGTAGCGCACCAGCTCCACGGTGTTGTGCACGCCCAGCTTGTCCATCAGACGAGTGCGGTGGTTCTCGGCGGTCTTGGTGCTGATGCCCAGGGCCTTGCCCACCTCCTTGGTGGTTTTGCCCTCCACCACCAGATGGAAGACCTCCCGCTCGCGAGGGGTGAGGGAGCCGTAGGGATCCTCCGGGGTGCGCTCCGGATGGCGGTACTGCTCCGCCAGAACCCGCGCCGCCTGAGGACCAAAGTAGCCCTCGCCGGCAGCCAGAGCCCGCACCGCCGCCAGCAGCTCCGAGGCCGCACTGTCCTTGACCAAATACCCCGAGGCCCCGGCGCGCACCACCGGCAGCACATATTCCTCTTCTTCGTGCACCGTGAGCACCAGGATGCGCGTCGAGGGTAGCTCTTCGTGGATCCGCCGCGCTGCCTCCAGGCCTCCCAACCGCGGCATGCTGAGATCCAGCACCGCCACGTCCGGACGCTGGCGAAGAGCCAGCTCCACCGCTTCCACTCCATCTCCGGCCTGAGCCACCACCTCGCAATCACCGCCCTCGTCGAGCAGGCTGACCAATCCCTGGCGCACGATGGTGTGGTCGTCGGCCACCAGAACCCGAATCTTCACTGACTCTCCTTCGGGGGCTTATCCACGGATGAAGCAGCCCCGGATCCCAGCGGAAGCCAGATCTCCATGGTCGCCCCCTCGCCGGGCTGCGAGCGGATCTGCAGCTTGCCACCAAAGATCTCCACCCGGTCCCGGATCCCCGCCAGGCCGTGGCCGCCATCCCCCCGCGCCACCGCCGCCGGGTCGAAACCCCGGCCGTCGTCCGTCACCGTCAGCCGCAGCCCACCGCCGCGACGTTCCAGGCGCAGCTCGCAGGCGTCGGCGCCGGAGTGCTTGAGAGCGTTGGTCACCGCCTCCTGAGACACTCGGAAGACCAGCGTCTCCAGCTCCGGCGGCAGGCGCCCATCATCCAGATCATCGAGGGCCAGCTGTACCCGGAAGCCGGTGCCCTCTCCCAGAGTGCGGCCGAGCCAGCGCAACGCCGGCACCAGGCCGAGATCGTCGAGCACTCGGGGACGCAGCAGATGGGACAGCCGGCGGGCCTCGGCGAGAGCTTCGTGCACCACGTCGCCGGTGCCGGCGAGCTCCCGGGCCAGCTGCGGATCCGAGTCTTCCGCCCGGGCGGAGAGGCGCTGCAGCTGGATCTTCAGCGCCGTCAGCGTCTGGCCGAGGCTGTCGTGGAGTTCCCGGGCCAAGCGCCGGCGCTCCTCCTCCTGCACCCGCCACACGGCCTTGGCGAGGCCCCGGAAGCGCTGCTCTCCCTCCACCAGCTGGCGGAAGAGCTCGACGTTGTCCTGATTCAGCCGGTGAATCCGGTCCGCCAGCTCCTTCAGGTCCGTACCCGCTGGAGCCTCAGCCGGCAAAACCGACCGACTTGTTGTCTTCCATTGGCTGGGCTTCTTCGACCATGAGCTCTCGGTCAATGCTCCGCACCTCCGGGAGACCGTCGAAGGCCGCTCTTTCCCGTCCCTCGAGACTCTCCCGCACCCGCATGATCTCCGCCTGGGCCAAGCTCAGCGCCTCTCCCGCCGCACGGGTCCGCCCCCTTGCCTCCAGGACCTCCGCCAGCAGACTGTGAAGCCGATAGGTGCCGGCCAAGGGTGCCGACTGCCGCGCCCGATCGGCAGCGGTGCTGGCCACCACCTCGGCGCCGCCCAAATCTCCAGAGCTGCGCCGCAGCTCCGCCAGGGCCAGCCCACCGACCATCTGGAGCCGCGCATGCTCCAGGCGACCGCTTTCCTCGGTGACCGCTTCCACCTGCTTCAGCGCGGCCCGGAGATCTTTCCCCGCCGTCGCCTCTCCCAATCCCAGGCGCGACCAAAGCTCCGCCGCCAAACCACCGCTGGCCATCGCCGATTCCAGCGCCAGGGAGAAACGCTGCGCTGCCTGGGAGGCATTTCCCCGCTGCAGCTGCAAGCGACCTTCCAAGCAGAGAAGGCGAGCCCGCTGCTCTCGGTTGTTCTGCAGCTCCAACCAGGTACGGGCTCGTTCCAGACCCTCTTCGGCCCTGTCCGCGAGGCCCAGAGCGAGGAGAAGCTCCGACCGGTCGAGGTTGACCTCCACCAAGCCTGCCGGCGCTTCCAGCTGGGCCAGTGTGTCCAGAGCCTCCCGGTAGTAGTCGAGGGCTGCGCCATAGCGTCCTTGGTAGTGGGCCGCCCGGCCCAGCAGGCCTTGTGCTGCCGCTTCCATGTCCCGAAGACCATTCTCGCGGGCGAACTCCAAACCTTGCAGGAGGGATTTGAGCGCCGGTTCCCAATGCCCCTGGGCCAATTGCAGGTGAGCCCGGCTCTGCCCCACCAACACCTCTCCCTCGGCATTGCCGCTCTCGCGGTAGCTTTCCAAGGCGCTGCTCCAACGGCCCGCAGCGCTGTCGTACTCCCCGAGCATGAATTCCACGAACGCCACGTTGTTGAGACTCTCCGCGATGGCTCGCTGATCGCCCAGCTCCCACCGCCCCTCGAGCCCCTGGAGAAAGTAGTCTCGAGCCTCCCGATAGAGGCCCCGGCGCTCCAAGAGATGCCCCAGATGATTGTAGGCGCTGGCGATACCCCGTCGGTCCCCGATCTCCTCCCGCAGACGCAGCACTGTCTGCAGATCCTGCTCTGCTGCCTCCAGCTCTCCCTGGTGAGAGTGGATCATGGCGAGGTTGAACAACGACGCCGAATGGCCGCGGACATCGCCGCTCCGCTGGCGGATCTGGGCCGCTTGCCGATACCGTTCCTCAGCGTCGCCGAAGGCTCCGAGCTTTTGATACGCCACCCCGAAGGCGTTGAGCACATCCCCCTGGCCCTGAAGGTTGTCCAATCGATTGTGGATCACCAACGCCCGGGTCAGGAAGTCATCCACCGCCCGCCGGCTATCGCCGCCGAGGATGGAGAATTTGCCGAGGAGAAACCAAGCCTCAGGATTCTGGGGATCCCGCCGGGTGATCTCCTGCAACACCTCGGAGGCTTCGTCATAGCTCCCGGCGGCCCCGTAGATTTCCGCCAGCTGCAAACGACTCTCGGTGTCGAAGGGATAGCGTCGGTTCAGCTCCTGGAGAAAACCCTGGGCCGCCTCCGGATCGCCTTCCAGCGAAGCCCGCTGTGCCCGCGCCCGCAGGGCCAGCCGCCCGTCGCTCCTCACCGCGGCCTGCACCGCCGCCGTCGCTGCATGCTGGCCGCGCTGGGCATAGCCCAAGGTCCCGTAGACATCCGCCAGGCGCATCCAGGCCAGGGCAAACTCCGGATCCTCCTCCACGGCCCGCTCCAAAGCGGCGGCGGCGGTCACCGGATCTCCCCGCTGGAGGGCTCCCAACCCCTCGTCGTAGGCGCTGGCAGCGGCAGCGGTCACGGGTTGTGCAGCACCTTCATCCCTCCCTTCGACCCCCAGCCGGCGCCGCAGCTCGACGCTGAGCAACTGCACCAGCCGCGGCACCTGCTCTCCCGCTGCCACCTCGGCAACGAACGATTGGGTCGGCAGCCCCTCTTGGTCCAAGGACACCAGCCGCGCATCCACCCGCAGCCCTTGGCCGACGCTGCGCACCTGTCCCAGAACCAAGCGATTGATGTCCAGCACCTCCCCCAGGAGCTGCTGTTCGGACTTCGGGATCAGTCCCGGAGAGATCTTCAAATCCTCGAGAATGCGGAAGACCCGCATTCCGTCCACCACCCGCAGATCGGCGCTCTCCGACAGTTCCCCCGCCACCAGCTCCGGCAGCCCGTTGGACACCCAAGCCAAATCCTGACGACCGGTTTCGTCCGCCAGGGGCAGCACCGCCACCGAGTGGACAGGCACCGGCGCTCCGGAAGGATTTGCCCATTGCCAGGTGGCCCAGCTGCCTACCAAGGCCAACGCCAACACCACCAACAGAGCCCAGAGCCGGGAGGATCTTGCCGCCCCGACGCGAGAGGGTTCCGCAGCTCTCGGCAAGGATCGGACCACCGCCGGGCGAGCCTCTTCCCTCGAAGAGTCGGCGTTCGAAGAGCCGGCCTTCGAGGAGCCGGCCGATGGAGCCGGCAGAGGCTCCGGCGCCTGGCCGGTGGAGAGATCTCGCCCGATCTCCTCGGCGGATTGGTAGCGCCGGTCCGGATCGTTCTCCAGACACCGCTGGACCACCGCCGCCAACTCCGGCGGTATGTCCCTCCTCGCGTCCAACAGATTCTCGGGCCGGCCCGAAATGCGCTGGGCCAGCACCTCCGTCAGCGAGCCCCCGGCAAAGGGCAAATCGCCGGTGAGCATTTCGTAGAGAATCAAGCCCAAGGCATAGAGATCCGCCCGATGATCCGCCTTCTCACCCCGGGCTTGCTCCGGGGAGAGATAGTCCGGAGTCCCGATGATGCTGCCGGTGACGGTGAGACCGGCGGCGCTGGCGGAGCTGGCGATGCCGAAGTCGGTGATGTAGGCACGCCCGGCGGGAGAGACCAGGATGTTGCCGGGCTTGAGATCCCGATGCACCACCCCTTCCCGATGGGCGGCGTTCAACCCGCGGGCGAGCTGACGACCGATGTCCACCGCCTCCGCCGGATCCAACCTTCCGCTGGACTCCAGAATCTCCTTCAGGGATTGCCCCTCGACGAAGTCCATGGTCAGGAAGTAAATCTCCCCGACCTCTCCCAGGTCGTGGATGCGCACCACATTGCGATGGGAGACCTGGCGCGCCAGGATCAGCTCCTGACGGAAGCGGGCGCGGAGCTTCTCGTTACCGGCGCGGTCCGGCCGCAGCAGCTTGAGAGCTACGGGGATATCCAGGCGCTCGTCCAGCGCCCGGTAAACCATTCCCATGCCGCCCACGCCCAACAACCCGACGATGCGGTAGCGGCCGGCGAAAAGAGAGTGGGGCGCCAGCAGTGTCGGGTCAGCGCTGGTGAGAGTGGCGTCCGAGGCGGGGGGCGGCGGATGAGGATCCTTGGGATCTTGGCTCATCCTCTGGCTCCAGTGTCGTCGAGGCTCGCACTCTCGAGGCCTGCGGCTTCGGGGGTGGGAAGAGAGGAGCGCCAATCGGAGGCGGGAGACGAGCGATATTGCGGCACTGAGCGCTCCCAGACCGCCGGCAGCCCTGCCAGGGTCTCTCCCGGCGGCATCACCTGCCGAACTCCGGCCACCTCGCGGTGGATCTGCGCCACCGCCACCGCCAGCCCGGCGTGGGACGCTAGAGCGGTGAGGATCTCCAGATCGAGATCGGAAAAGCTCTGCCCCAGCTCCCGGCTGTCGGCGTAAACCACCCCGACCAGCCGATCCAACACCTTGAGCGGAAGGCAGACCAGCGCCCGCACCTCGCTCTCCACCACGCTGGCCCGCCCGCCGAGGAAGGTGTCGAGACTGACGTCTCCCAGCGCCGTCGGCCGGCCGGTGTCGAGGGTCCGTTGCACGGCGCCGGCACTACCGTCGAAGGTCGGTCCGAGAAGCTCGTCCGCCGCTACCCCGACCGAGGCCGCCAGGTCCAGGCCGCCCTCCGGCAGGGTGAGCAGAACAAAGCCCCGCTCCGCCATCGACACTTCCAACACCGAGCGCAGCACCTGCTCCAGCAGAGATTCCAAACCGGCGCCGGGATCGAAGCGCGTCTGCAGGCTCAGCGAGGTCTGCCAGCGGTCGAAGGTGCGCCGGGCGTCGGCCTCCACCTGTTCCGGCGAGATCACCTCGAATTGGGCCAGCAGGCCTCCGAAGCTGATCCAGCTGCCGGAATCGACACCGCCCCCGGACGCCGGAAGGCCCTCCAGGAGGGTTCCGTTCTTGCTCCCCAAATCCTCCACGGACCAGCCGGTGTCTCCCCGCTGCAGGCGGGCATGGCGGCGAGAGACTCGATGGTCCTCGAGCACGACCTCGCAGCTTGGATCCCGCCCTACCACGACGCGGGAGAGCTCCTCGTCGAGGGCAAAGGAAGCCGGAGGCCGCTCCGGAAAATGCACCACGAGGCGAACCGGCATTGGTTTTCTCAGAAAAGTCCGCCGTCCGCCTGCCGCTGCAAGCTGAAGGCGAGCCGAGCAGCGTTGGCCCGCAGCTCACCGGCAACGTTGGTCAGGCTGCCACCGGCAACCCATTGGTCCGGGATGTCCTGACCGCTGTGAGTCACCACCTCCTCGGAGAAGTCGTCCAGCAACTCCAACGCCGCCTCCGGATCATCCGCCAAAACCTCATCGTGCACGCCTTCCAGCAGAGTGTCCAGCTCGCCCCAGAGGGTAGGGTTGATGGTCTGCACCTGCGCCGCCAAAGTCGACTCCAAGGCGGTGAGCTGCTGGTTGACCACAGCCTCCACCGGCCGGGGATCGAGCACGATCAAATGCTCGCGGGCGAACTCCGGATGGACCGCGCCGACGCGGAAGCTCCCCGAGCTCATCCAGGCGGTGACATCCTCGAAGCTTCCGCTGGGTGTAGCAGCGTAGAGGCGCAGAAGGGTGCCTGCCAGGTAGAGCAGGTCGGTGGTGTAGATCTCCACCGTCACCACCCCGTTCATTGACAGGGTGCTGGCAGGAGGTGGATCGAGGGTCAGAAGCACCGGGAAGTTACTGCTGGGGAGCAGTCCGGTGATGGTGGGAAGGCGCGCCAAGAGCCCCAGATCGAGAGGGTTCACCAGCTGAGCGGAAAGCCCCAAATTGGCAGGGGTCAAGCCCGTGGCGTTCTCGAAGACGATATGCAACTCCGCGGAAAGCCCCGGCAGCACGATGTCCGCGGTCACTTCCTGGCCGTTGATTTGTAGGTTTTGAATCCCCTGCCCCGAAGCGGTGCTCGCTCCAAAAGCAAGAGTGGCGAGAACGATAGCGAAGAGGACCGACCTTGCGCTGTTGGCCATGATTTACCTCCCGGCTCGGTTGGTCTTATGGGAGAGCGAGTATAGCAGAGCTTCGAGAAGATATTGCGCTAAAGCTTCATACCTAATAACAAAACCTGCCCTCTGAGTAAAAAAACTCGTCTCGACTGAGGATTTCTCCCTATTTTTTATCCGACCTCTCCGGGTAATCCTAGTCTCGGAAAGACTTTGAGGCAGAGCTAGCCGACGGGACCCCCGGCAACTAGGCCCGCTCGCTCTAATGTCTCTCCACACACGCTAATGCCTTCAAGGACACCTATGTCCTTCCTGCCCCGCCGGTTACCTCAGGCCGGCGGGGTCTTTTTGTCTCGTCCTCTTACCTTTTCCGGTGGGGCAGAGCCCCCAACGACGAGATCCCGAGGACTCGGCCTCGGGATCTCGCGTTCAAAGGACGGTGGGCCGGCGGCTTCCCAGGGGAGGTGCCGCCGGGACGGGGTCA
>JAXHTF010000122.1 GCA_034211275.1 Acidobacteriota bacterium | reverse complement strand
AGCAAGAGTAGGGTGGGCGCCAGCCCACCATCTCGACCACCGGTTCTCGCTGCAGAAGGAAACGGCATCACGGCTGACCGCCTCCATCACCGGAATCCGAGCTGCCGCCGAGGCTCCCCGGACGTCCTCCGCCTGGAGGCCCCTGCCGTAGGCGTTCTTCGATCTGCTCCTCGGAGAGCCCCCGCTCCCGCATGCGCGCCTTGATGCGTTCCAGCTGCTCCGGGGTGGGCTGCCAATCGCCCGTCGGGGCGGCATTGGGCGCCGGGCCGTTTCCTACGGCGCCCTCAGCCTCCGGTGCTCCGGCAGCACGGCGGCGCTCGCCGGTGGTAGGAGCTCCGCCCGCCCCATCACCACCGCCTAGGACCTGCACCGGAGCACCGTCGGAGAGGCTTTGCTGGCCTACCACCACCACCGCCTCGCCCTCCTCGACGCCGGAGAGGATCTCCACCGCGTCGCCTTCGCGGAATCCCAGCTCCACGTCCCGGCGCTGGGCGACGCCGTCTGCCACCACGTAGACCGTGTCTCCCAGGCTCTCCAGGGAGAGCGCCGCCTTGGGTACCACCAGGGCGTCGGCGCGGGTCTCGGTGCGCAGGAAGACGCGGGCGAACATGCCCGGTCGCAGCTTTCCCTGGCCGTCCACCTCCAGGGTCACCCGCACGGTGCCGGTGGCGGAATCCACTACCGGACGAATGCGCTGCACCTGAGCGTCGAAACGCTCACCGGGGAAGCTTTCGAGCTGCAGGTAGGCGCTCTGCCCGGGAGCGATGCGGGAAAGCTCGCGCTCCGGAACCTGGATGGGAGCGAGGAGGGGGGTGAAGTCGGAGAGCCGGAACACGGGATTCCCGACATTCACCTGCTGGGCGAAGTCCACGTAGCGCACCACGATGCGGCCGGCGAAGGGAGCCTCCAGCCGGGTGTAGCCCACCTGCAGCTGATCCTCCTCCAGCTGGGCGGCGGTGGTCTCCACCAGCGAGCGCGCCTGCTCGTATTCCTCCGAGCTGATGAGCCCCCCTTCGAAGAGCTTCTCCGCCCGCTGGAAAGCCAGCTGAGCCTCCTGATGGGCCACCCGGGAAACCTCCGCCCGGGCCTGAGCCTCGCGGTCGTCGATGAGCGCCAGCAGCTGACCGCGGCTCACCAGATCTCCCTCCTCCACCGCCAGGCGGGTGATGGGACCCGCGATGCGCGCCACCAGGTCGACCTCGTTCTCCGCCTCCAGGGTGCTGTTGGTCTCGAAGAAGGAGGAGATCTCCCGCCGCCCCGCCGGCATCACCTCCACCGGCACCGCCGCCGCCGGAGCCCGGTCGCCGCGAGCGCCGGCGGCCCAGGGAGCCTCGCCATTGCCCGAGCGATCGCCGCCCTGTCGGCCGCCATCGCGTCGGGCGCCTTCCGCTGCGGAGTCGTCGTTTCCCCCGCAACCGGCGACGAAACCGGCGAGCAGGAGCAGGCCCAAGGTCCCGACGGCCCAGCGGGCGAGACGAGAGGAAGGGGTGCGTCGAGTGTTCAAATAGGCCACGTGCGTATCTCCCAACGAGTACCGGATGCTTCAGGGATGCTAAGTCTTCGAGGATGCCAGGAGACCTCGGCTCATAGAGCCCGCGCCACCCGCGCCGCAAAACGTGAGACGTCGTCCACCAAAGAGTAGATGGTGGGGATGATCATCAAGGTGAGAAAGGTGGAAGTGGTCAGGCCACCGACGATGACCAGGCCGATGGGAGCCCAGCTGGCAGCGCGCCCCTCCACCGGCCCGAACCATTGAGGGAAGAGGAACGGAGCCACCATGGGCAGCAGGCCCAGGACGGTGGTGACGGCGGTGATCAGGATCGGCCGCAGCCGGTGCTGACCGCCCTTGAGAATCGCCTCGTCGCGGCTGTAGCCATGCTGGCGCAAGTAGTTGATGTGGTCGATGAGCACGATGGCATTGTTCACCACCACCCCCAGGAGCACGATCAAACCGATCACCGACATGGTGTCCCAGGGCTGCCCCGCCCACTTCATCACCACCGCCACGCCGAGGAGCGCAAAGGGTACCGAAAACATGATGGTGAAGGGCTGAGCGAAGCTCTCGAAGAGCGCCGCCAGCAGCATGTAGACCAGCGGCAGAGCGAAGAGGAGGGCGAAAAGCCCGCTGTCCTGATCCTGCTGCTGGAAGCGGTTCCAGCGTCCAAAACTCCAGCTGTAGCCCGGCGGCAGGCTGAGGCTGTCGAGGGTGCGCTGCACCGTTCCCAGAGCGGCGAAGGAAGGGCTGCCGGAGGCGGTGTTGGCGGAGACCGTTACCTGGCTCTGGTGGTTCTCCCGCTCGATGCTGCGCGGGCCCGCCACCCGCTGAAAGCTGGCCAAGGCCCCCAGAGGCAGCGGTGAGCTCCCCGAGAGCACCGGCAGCGCCTCCAGCTGCTGGAGAGTTCTGCGATCCTCCGGCCGCAGCTGCATCACCATGTCCACTTCCCGCTGATCGGTCTTGAAATGGCTCACCGCGCGGCTCGACAGAGCGCTGCTGATGGTGCTCGCCACCATCTGGGTGGACAGGCCGGAGCGGTCCGCCCGCTCCCGCGCCACGGTGACCCGGATTTCCTGGTCGCCGTCCTGGAGGGAGGTGGTGACGTCCCGCAACATGGGTTCTTCCGCCAGGCGATCCGCCACCGTGCGGGCCATGAGCTCGAGGGTGCCGGGGTCCGGCCCCATGAGCTGCACCTCGACACCGGAGCTGGCGCCGCGGCCACGAGTGGTCACCAAGCGCAGATTCACCCCCGCCTTCACCGGCAGCAGAGGGCGGATCTTTTCCCGCACCTCCACCGTCGTCAGCGAGCCCTCCTCCTCGTCCACCAGGTAGATGTCGAATTCCCGCGAGCTGCGCCAGCCGCCCTGGTTGCGTCCACCGGTGCGGCTGTAGGAATACGAGATGTCGGCGATGTCGAGCTCCTGCCGGCGGGAGTCGAGAATCCCGTAGATCTCTTCGAACAGCTCCCGGGTCTGGGCCAGGGAGTAGTTGGGCGGCGTGTCCACCTCGATCTCCACCTGGCGATCCATGGAGCGGCCGGAGAAGGAACGCTCGATGGAAGCGAAGAGGCGTAGCGAGCCCCACAGAAGGAAAACCATGGCGAGGACGAAGACCAGCCGATGGCGCAGGGTGAAGGCCAGCAGGCGCCGATAGCCGTTGGTCATGCCCTTGAGGATGCGCTCCGGCTGGGAGGTCTGACCGGCGAGGACGAAGGAGGCGACCATGGGCACCACCGTCAGCGCCACCACCAAGGAGGCCACCATGACGATGCACACGGTGAGGCCGATGTTCTCCATGTACAACCGGAACCGGCCGCCGGAGGCGAGGAAGATCAGCGGCAGGAAAACGCAGATGGTGGTGGCGGTGGAGGCGACGATGGGCAGAGCCACTTCGCTGGTGCCGTGGAGGGCGGCGGTGCGGGCGTCCTGGTCGAGCTCGTTGCGGTGGCGGAAGACCGACTCGATGACCACCACCGAATTGTCCACCAACATACCCAGGGCGAGCATCAGCCCGGCCAGACTGACCACATTGAGGGTGAGGTCCGATAGCCCTCCCTGGCGCATCAGATACATGAGCACGAAGGTCGCCACCACCGACACCGGAATCGCCACCGCCACCAGGAGGGTGGTGCGGAAGCGGCGCAGGAAGAAATACACCGCCAGAATCGCCAGCAGGCCGCCCACCAGCCCGGCGTTGCGTAGCTGGCTCAGGCCCTCGCGCACGTCGGTGGAGGTGTCGCGGAAGATCCGCAGCTCCAACCCCTCGGCCTCCGGCAGCTCCTGGACCGCGGCGAGCTCCGCCTTGACCCGCTCCACCACCGCCAGCAGATTGGCGGTGGACGCCTTGTTGACGCTGACGGTGAGGGACTCGACGCCGTTGAGGAAGTTGAATTCCTCCTGCTCGGGAAAGGTGTAGCGCACCTCCGCCACATCCTCGAGCCGCAGCCCCTGACCGTTGATCGGCAGGCGTCGCAGCTCTTCCGGGCTCTGCACCTCGCCGAGGGTGCGCACCAGGAGTTTGCGGTTGCCCTCGTCCAGATGGCCGGCGGAGAGGTTGAGATGGTTGTTGCGCAGCACCTGCCCCAGAGTCCGGGAGTCGATGCCGTGAGCCTCCAGGCGGGCGGGGTCGAGGTTGATCTGGAGCTCCGGCAGGAGCAGCCCCTCGACATTGACCTGAGCCACCCCCTCCAGCCGTTCGAGGCGCGGACTGAGAACCCGCTCGGCGAAGTCGTAGAGCTCGTCCCGCGGCCACGAAGCGCTGAGATCCGCCCGCAGGATCGGAATGTCGGTGCTCTGGAAGCGCCGGATGGTCAGCCGCTCCAGGTCGTCCGGCAGCTGATTGCGCACCCGATCGATGCGGTCCCGCACCTCCACCGCCGCCAGGTCCATGTCGGTGCCGTCGAGGAAGCTCAGGTTGAGGGTGGCACCGTTGGGGGAGGCGTTGGCGGAGAGGGTTTCGACACCGTTGATGGTGCTGAGGGACGCCTCCAGCGGGCGCACCACCAGGCGTTCCACCTCCTGCGGCGACGAGGACGGGTAGGGGGCGTTGACCGAGATGTTGGACGAGGAGAAGGTAGGCAAGAACTCCAACGGCAGCCGACTCAGGCTGAGAGCCCCCAAGACCAACACCCCGAGCAAGGCCATGCCCAGGGTGACCGGATGGCTCACCGCGTAGCGGACGATGGGATTGACTCTAGTTTCAGCCATTGGGTGTCTCAGCCATCGGGTGCTTCAGCCATCGAAACGGTATCCCCGGCGATGGACGGTGACGATGTATCGAGGGTGGGAAGGGTTGGGCTCGATCTTCTGCCGCAGCGAGGCCACGTGGACGTCGACGGTGCGGGTCACCGGCTGCGCCTCGTAGCCCCAGACCTCGTCCAGCAGCTGGTCGCGGCTCAGCACCTCGCCCCGATGCTCGACGAAGTATGCCAGCAAGCGAAGCTCCATGCTCGAAACGTCTACCACTTGCTGATTCCGCTGCACCTCGGCGCGGCGAAAGTCCACCACCACATCACCGAAGGCATAGCTGTCCCGGGGCGACTCCAGCGGCGCCCGGGCGCGCCGCAGCAAGGCCTCGATACGGGCCATCAGCTCGATGGTTTCAAACGGTTTGGAAAGGTAGTCGTCGGCGCCCAGCTTGAGCCCCACCACCCGATCCACCACCTGGCTGCGGGCGGTGAGCATGAGCACCGGCAGCTCCTGCCCGCCAGCGCGCAGCCGGCGGCAGACCTCGAAGCCGTCGATGCCGGGGAGCATGACGTCCAGCACCACCAGATCGAACGCCTCCTCGGCGACGAGGTCGAGGGCGCTCTCACCGTCCTCGGCGGCGGTGACCTGATAGCCCTCGGCCCGAAGCCGATCCGTGAGGGTCAGCCGCAGGCTGGGCTCGTCCTCCACCAGCAGGATGCGCCGCGGCGGCGCTGGCGAGGCTTTGAGGGCGCTCATGAGCTACCCCCCGAGGGCGATGACTCCACCGGTGACGGCGCTGCCGGCAACAACAATGTGAAAGCGGCGCCCCGGCCCCCATGACCGGCTCCAGAGACCACCCGCCCGCCGTGGGCCTCGGCGATGCGCTGCACCAGGGCCAACCCCAGGCCACTGCCGTGAACCTGGCTGGACACCCCACGGCCACGGTAGAAGGCCTCGAAGAGGTGAGGGAGATCCTCCGCCGCCAATCCGGCGCCGCGGTCTTCCACCGTCAGCGCCACCTGCGTTCCCCGGCGGCCCCGGCGCTCCTCGCCTCGGATGCCCAGCCAGCCGCCACCATCGCCCATCCGGCCCGGCGCGCCTCCCTGGCCATGTTTGGCAGCGTTCTCTACCAGGTTCCCCAGGGCCCGTTGCAAAGCATCAGGATCTCCCAAGACCGGCGGCAGACCCTCCGCCAGCCGAACCTCCGCCTCGATACCGCTGGCCTCCAGCAGCTGGCGGCGCTCGTCCAAGGCCTTGCGGACCAGCTCCGGCACCGACACCGGCTCCATGGCCAGGGAGCGCTGGCCGGAGCCCAACCCCGCCAACTCGAGCATGCGGCTGACCATGGTGGACAGCCGGCGGCCCTCGGTCTCCACCAGCGAACCGTAGCGGCGCACTTGCTGGGGCTCCGACACCACGCCGTCGGCGAGGTTCTGGCCGGCGGAACGAATGGCCGCCAGCGGCGTGTAGAGCTCGTGGGTGACACCGGCCACGAGCTCCATCTGCTGGCGCGCCAGCCGTTGCGCTCGCCGCGCCGCCAACACGATGAGCAAGACGCTCCCCGCCAGCAAGAAGAGCACCCCGAGACTCACCGCCAGATGACGCCGGCGCGTCACCGCCACCGCTCGCTCCAAGGAGCCGGCGGGATGCGCTACCTGCAGAGTCCAGGCCGGAGGCCCGCCCCCGAGACGCGCCGCCAGCGACTGAAATCGCCGGCTCCACCGCGAGCGGTCATGATCCAACGAACCGTGGTCGTGTCTGCGGTCCCGGCGCACCGCGTCGCGGTCGGAGGCTCTCCGGCTACGCTTCGCGCCGGACTCTTGTGCGCGGAGATCCTCCTGTTGGCTAGCGTCTTCCTGAGCTCCGCCTTCGTCAGTCTCGCCTTCCTGGGTCTCCTCTTCCCGGCTCGCCGTCTCCGGGGTCACCAGCTCCGGGAAGGGCCGCAGATCGAAAAGACCCCGTTCCAAATCCGCCGAGGAGACGGGAACCCCCGCACCCCATTGGAAGACCGCCTCGCCGTCTCCCCGGCGCACGGTGACATTGACCTCGCCATCGGCTCCCAGCAGTAAATGCCGCTGCACCAGCTCCGGCAACAATTGCTCGCTCAGATAGTCCTGATCCAGCCGCAGCACCACCCACGGTACCTCCGACGAACGAGCCCCCAGCAGTCCGCCGCGTAGCAACAGCCCGGGCAACCGCCCGAGCAACGGGCCCTCGGAACCCGGCGGTGGGCGGCGGCTTCGAGAGGTCAGCCATTGGCGCAGGGGCTCGAGCTCCCGCGGCCAGGGAATGGGCTCCGCCGAGGCGTCCCCCGGTCGCAGGCGGACGAGCTGCGGACCGCCGAGGGCGTCCACGGATGCGGGCTGCCAGATCAGGACCTCCTCGATGAGCTGGGGATAAGGGCTGGCGTCCTGCCACCACTGAAGGCGGCGAGCGAGATGCCCCTCCAGATCCCCCCGCGGGTGGTGCACCACCGGCAGGAAGGTGACGAAGGCGCGGGTGAGCTCGCGGTCGAAGTCGTCCGCCAGACGCTGGGCACCGGTGCTCAAGCTGGCCGCCAGCCGCTGCTCCTCGGCTTCGCTGATGCGGGTGGCCCAGCGATATTGCAGGGTCGCCACCGCCACCAGCAGCAGCATCAGGAAGAGGGCGATGAGGAGCGAAGCGTCTGGGCGCTTCCGGAGCGTCGACATGATTGCATCCTAGCAACCCAGAACAGTCCCTCGCGCCTTCTAACCCTCTATCGCAGGGGAATTTACATCGCTTACAAAAGCCTTGCGCGCTCTTGAAGACTCCACCCGTCCACCACCCTAGGATGTTTTTCAGACGAGGGGTCACCGACCCGGAACAGCTCCGGCGATAGACTCCATATCAACGATCGCGGCAGGCGCCTCCCCAGCCCCGCCGCAAAGACCGTCAGGAGATCCCAACCATGCGCAAGAGATTCTCACTTCTCGCCGTTTTCGCCCTCCTGCTCACCGCCGGCCTCACCGTGGCGGCGGAGCCGGGACAGCGAGGCAGCCACCGCGGCGGACACTTCGGCGACCGCCTCGCAGAACGGCTCGACCTGACCGCCGATCAGAAGGCAGCCTGGGAAACCCTGCGCGACGAGCATCGCGCCCAGATGGAGCCGCTGATGACTCAGATCCACGAGCAGCGGGACCAGATCCGGGAGGCGCTGGAGAGTGGCTCCGCCGACGCCACCGCCGTGGGTCAGCTGATGATCAACAACCATCGGCTCCTCGAACAGATCAAGGCTTCCCGGGAAGCCCTGGACGAGGCCTTCCGTGGCCTGCTGACCACCGAGCAGCAGCAAACCCTGGACGAGATCAAAGCCAGCCGCGGCGAGCGCGGTGACCGGAGCCATCGCGGCCATCGCGGCCACCGCGGCGGCGGCCCCGGCTTCGGCCTCTGAACCTGGCTTCCGCTCCTCCCAACGACCGCTCCTCTCAACAACCGCTCCCCTCAACAACAAGCGCCGGCGGTGGCCCGAAAGCCACGCCGGCGCTTGGTGCTTCTTGGAAGAAGGCTCTGCGGCTCTAGCCGTCGGAGACCACCGAGGTCCACTCGCTGGTGTTGCCACCCTCGAAGCCCGCCCGGAACACCGACAGCCGGCAATTCCAGCACACCAGAGCGAAGTCCTGGTCCGTGGCGTCCCCGTTGTAGGGCACGCCGTCGCCGTTGATGGCGGTGGCGTCCACCGTCACCGTGGCGAGACCACCGGAGGGGTTCTGGATGAAGACGTTCTCCAGATTGTTGAGGGTGTCCGCCACACCGCCGGTGGAGGACCAACCGAGGGTGAATTGATTGCCCAGGAAGGTGGACAGGCCGTCCATGACGGTCAGATCCAGATTGTTCACCAGCGCCGGGTTGGCGCCCAGAGCACCGGGGGCGTCGGTCCAGGTGAGGGAGACCTTGAGGGGCAGGGTGTCGTCCTCCGGCTCCACGTCGCCGGTCCAGGACTGGCCGGTAGCGTCCAAGAGCTCATCCTGGTCGAAGTAGACCACGTTCACCGCTGGATCGATGATGTTGGTGATCTGGATGCGACCCCAGCCTTCGTCGAAGTTGGGGATCGGGCCGGTGGAGCTGATGTCTACGGCGGTGTTGATCAGCAGGGCCTTGGACATGGCCGGGCTGGGGTCGGCACCGCCGTTGAAGCCGCGCCACCACTCGGTGGCTAGAGCCAGGGCGCCGGAGGTCTGGGGCGCCGCCATGCTGGTGCCGGTGCAGAAGGCGTAGAGGCCATCGGTACCGGAGATGGCGCTGGCGCAGGAGCCCCCCAGGTCGTTGCGGGTCGAGGCGATGGTCTGCCCCGGCGCCGCGATGGTGGGCACGTAGCGGCCGTCCACCGCCGGCCCGCGGCTGCTGAAGACGTACATGGAGTCGATGTTGGAAGTGGTGCGGTAGTTCTGAGTACCGGCGGTGACGATGACGTTCTTCGCCTCCTTGGGGGCGGTGAGGGTCATGGCACCGGGGCCGGAGTTGCCGGCGGAGAAGACCACCGTGTGGGGCTCAGCGACGTCCATGGTGTCGAAGTCGCCGTCCCGCACCATCAGGTCGTAGGTGCGCTCCGAAGCCTGGTAACCGTGGGCCGTGCCCTCGCCGGTGGTCCAGGAGTTGTTGGAGCCGGTGGCGCCGGCCAGCACGCCCTGCTGGCTGAAGTCCGGCAGATCACCGCCGGAACCGAAGATGTTGAGGGCGAAGATGCTGTAGTTGGGAGCCACTCCCAGGCCGTAGAGGAAACCGTCACCGTCGGTGAAGCCACCGCTGGCGTCGCCGCCGACGATGCCCGCCACGTGGGTACCGTGGCCGCCGGGGCTGGAGCAATCACTGCCGGGCTGGCCCGGCGGATTGCAGGCGGTGCCGGTGACGCTGAAGCCACCGACGATGCGCGAGCCCAAGTCCGGATGGTCGTAGTCGACGCCGGTGTCGGCGATGACCCAGGTGACGCCGGTGCCGTCGACTCCCAAGGAGGCGAGGTGGGCGTTGTAGCCCAGGGCCGGCACGCCGGCGGGATGGTTGCCGGCGACGATCTGCGACGACATCTCGTCCTCCAGCTGAATGCTCGGGCTCTTATAGCCCATCCACAGGACGGTGGGAATGCGGGCCAGATCCTCCAGCACCGCCGCATCCGCCTCCAGCACCGCGCTCCACAGGGCACGGTCCGGCTGCGCCGGCGACAGACGCTCGACGGCGCCAGCGATGCGCGCAATCTCCAGCGCCGTGGCGTCCACATCGCCGTCGTCGACGAAGATCACCTGCAGCTTGTCGAGGCGCTCGCCGTGGCCCTGGAGGGTCGGGGAGAGCTTGTAGGCCGGATGGAAGGCTCCCTGCCAGCGCACGAAGTCGAGGCGGGCAAGGCTGGTGGTGGCACTCGCCGGCGCCCACAGCAGGTAGGTGTTGTGGGGGTAGTACTGGAGCGGCTTGGCGCCCTGAGCGACCAGGGTATCGAGCCATTGTTGGCGCACCGGACCGCGGAATTGCACCAGCGCCAGCCCACCGTCCCCGGCAAGCAGATCCACCGGCACTGTCGGCTCGCCCTGGACCAAAGGATCAAACCGATAGTCGAGAACCTGCACGGTGTGGGCATCCGCCACCTCGGTGAACGGCAGGCCGCTGTCCACCAGGCGCTGGTATTCGGTAGAACCGAGCTCGAGCCAGCGGAAGCTGCCGTAGTCGAGCTCGGTGGCCGCCGCCAGCTCCAGGGCGCCGAGGTCGGTGCCGGCGGGAACGCGGACCACGTGAGCGTCGGTGGCGGCCCAAGCCGTCACCGGCACCAGGGCCAAGGCGATGGCCAACGTGAAGGCCAAGACGAGAGGGGTGAGCTTGTAGAGCTTCATAGGAAAAGTCTCCAGAAAGTAAGGTCTCCAAAAAGATCTTGCTGAGGCGAGTCTCGGGCGCTCGGCGAGGGCTGACCGGCGACGATCAACCGAGCTCGGCGCCATCAACGTGGAACGAATTGATCAGCATCCAACCGCTCCTCGATGAAGGCTTTGAAATCGACAGCGGAGACAGCCCCTACGGGACCGCCGCTGCGTTCCTTCAGCTCCTCCATGAGCTGGGCCCAGACCTTCTCTCGCCGAGAGATCTCGTCGAGGTCGCGGATGCGACCGAAGTCTTGGACATAGCGGTTGTGACGACACAGCATGCGGAAGGCGTACTGGGTGTTGGGGCGTTCTTCCGGCAGCCCCAGCACCCGCACGTCGTTGCCTACCTCGTGGATCGGCTGTCCCCATTCGCTGTAGCCGCCAAAGATGGAGCCGAGCTTCTCCAACGCGTTGGCGATGCGCGGCTGCTTGAGGCCGGTGAGGATCTTGCTCAAGACCGGCAGGGTGACGGTACGGTGGAGGGTGGGCTCGGCGAGCTTGATGTCGACGCCGAGCTCCTCCTGAACGATGTCTCGGATTTGCTCCGAGGTGACCCGGTTGTCGGTGGCCAGATGCACCCGCTCGCCGATGGCTAGCGGGCGTTTGACGGCGGCGAGAATGCCCTTCACCACCCAATCCACCGGGATCAGATTGAGCTCCGCCGAGGGATTGCCCGGGAAGATGCAGGCCATGCGCGCCAGCATCGAGGCACGGGTGCGCTCGAACCAGTCGCCTTCCGGATCCTGCAGCGCCTCGTGGGCGCGGCCAAAGACGTTCACCGGCGCATTCACCACCTTGGTGTCACCGCGGTTGTTGCCGCCGGTGGACTCCCCGATGACGATGGCCGGGCATAGCTGCACCACCCGCAGCCCCTTCTCGAGCATGAAACGCTCGGTCTCCAAAGAGGCCATGGCTTTGGTGAGCTCGTAATAGTTGTTGTAGAAGTTACGGGGAAAGACGATCTCGTCCTCCCGGGCTACCTTGCGCACTTGGCGCCCGTGGATGTACGAGGTCTCGATGCCCAGGTGCGCCACGAAGGGGCTGCCCTCGTGCTGCTGCAGCCCAAGGGAAAAGCGCAGCGCGTTGAGGGTGCCGGTGACGTTGGCCTGGAAGGAACGTTCGTAGGGGTCGTCGAAGGCGACGCTGGCGGCGCAGTGGATGACGTGGGTGAGGGTGCGCTGAAGCTGCTCGTAATCCTCGTCGGAAACCCCGAGCTGGGGTTGCTCCACATCGCCGGCGATGAAGCGGAACTTGCTCCGCTCCTCCGGCGACGCCAACCACAGCTGCTGCAACAGGCTCTCGCCACGCTGAGCCGGTGACAGGGTCTCCAGCAGCTCGCCGCTCTTGCGGTCGCGAATCTCCTTGGGGCGAATCAGCACCACCATCTCGACGATCTCGGGATCGTGGGCCGCCTGCCACAGGATTTCCTTGCCCACAAAGCCGGTGCCACCGGTGAGCAGCACCCGCAACTGCGGCTGCCCGGACTCGTCCCGAGCCCGCGCCATCTGCTCCTCACCCTGCTGTCGTAGCTCCGCGTAGCGCGCGTCGATGGCCTCCCGAGAGGCCGGGTGTTTCTTATAGCGGAAGTAATACTCCCGCTCCTTGAGGCCGAAGAGAGCCCGGGAGACCTTCTCCGGATCCTTCAGGCCGGTGGCCCGGGCGATGACCTCCGCCGCCTTGAAACCACGGGCGCGGATCTTGCGCATTTTTTCCCGCGCCAGATCCTCGTCGCCGGTGGCGTCCACCAGCCGGCTCATGAAGGTCCGGGCCTGGACGTCCACCACGTGGTAGTCACGGTGATGGTGAACCAGCAGCTGGCGGGGCTTGATCTCCTCCTCCAACACCTCGTCGGTCACCAGGCTGACCTTTTCGATGTAGCGGTTGGGAGAAAACTCCGGTGGCAGGTCTTGGGGCTCAGCCATGGCTAGTCCTCGTGGTTGATGGTGCCGTCCAAGCGATCCGCCCACTCACCGGGGTGACCACTCCAGCCCTCGCCGGCAGCCCGCCGTCGATCGCTCGATGTGGGTGGTTGCGCATCTCGTTAGTGTACCCCCGACCCGAATTCCTTCCGCCGGCCCGTTGCATGACCCGTCGTATGGCTCAGCAGAGGCCCCGTCAAATGGGCCGCCGCTGGGTCACCTGCAGCTTGGGCCGATCGCTGGCGGCGACTTCCTCCAGCCCCTGCTCCTCCAGCTCTCGGGCCCGCTCCTGAGCCTCAGCCGCGGCTTCCGGGTCGCCGCTGAGCTGGTAGTAGCGGGCCATGAGCCGCTGGTCGATGGCTCCGCTACGGCCTCCCAGAACCCGATCCATCTGCTCCAGCAGGTCGCCGGCGCGGTCCACCTCCGCCTCTCCGCCCTCGTCCAGCAGCAGCTTGGCGAGCAGCCGGAAGGAGGGCAGGTGCTTGGGGGGCTTGGCGCATTGGCCGGTGGCACAGCTGGGGGCGATGCTAGCCTCGAGCACCGCGACGGCCTGGGAACGTTGCCCCAAGGAGTCCAGCGCCAGCGCCAGGTGGCGGGGAATCTCCGGGGAGCCGGCAATGCCCGACGCCAGGCTCGCCGCCAGCAAATCCGCCGCCGGCTGAGCTCGTTCCGAGGCCATCAAAGCTTGACCGTAGAGGAGAATCAGCTGCTCGTCCCCGGATTCTGCATCCGCCAGCGGCTCGAGGCGCTCGAGCATCTCGTCGTAGCGCTCCAGGCCGAGCATCGCTTCGCCCCACAACGCCGGCACCGACAGCGAGCCCGCGGAGTCCAGAGGCGCGTCCCCCAAACCCTCCCAAGCCACTTCCAGGTCCTCCCGGGCCGCCTCCAGCTCGCCCCCCAGCAGGCGGCAGCGGCCGCGCTCGAAATGCAGAACGGCATCGCCCCGGTCTTGCTCCAACAATTCGGTGAAAGCCGCTTCGGCCTCCTCTTTGCGGCCGGCGGCCAGCGCCACCACCGCTCGACGGAAGCGGTTTGAGCGCCCTTCGTAGCGCTCCGCCACCTCTTCCTCGAGCATCGCCACCTGCGACCAGAAGAGATCCTCTTCGTCCTCGTCGTCGCCGCCGGGGCGATCCATGAGGTCCTGATCCCGATCTCCCGGCGCCTCGGCGGAGCGCGCCTCCAGAGACTTCGCCAGCGCCTCCAACTTTTCCGCCTGCTGGTCATCGGCGGCGTGCTCGAGGGCGGTACGGGCCCAATCCGCCGCCTCCTCGAAGAGCCCCGCCTCCTCGGCTTCCTCAGCTCGCCGGAGAGCTCCCTGAAGGATCTGGTCGTGGGCCTGCTGGCACAACTCCTCCGCCTCCGACTGCAGCTCCGCCGGACCACCGTCCCGCAGGCGGTTGGCCAGGTTCAGCGCATCCACCGGCCGGCCAGCGGCCAGCTGTTCCTTGGCCCGGCGCAGGTCTTCCGCCGGATCCTTCTTGAAAAACCGATCAAATAGCCCCATATGCTCGCTCCACGGCCGGGCTCCCGCCGGGCCCTCGAAGTCGGTGACAAAGTGGCAGAACTTTAGCACGGCCGCAGCCAAGCCGCGGTGGCCCGTTCGGTGCCGGCTTCGGTGCAGTTTGCACCTCGGCAGCTGGTCCGTCAGCCCCGGAGGGGAAGCATGGCGTAGGTCTTCCAACTCTCCGGCGGCCCGTCGAGGGAGACCAGCGACACCGCGTCAGCGACGGCTTCGAGGGCTGGCAAGGATTCTTGCCGGGCCAAGGCATCGAGTTTGAGTGCCGCCGGCTGGCTGCCGTAGAAGAGACTCAAGTGCGGGAGATAGTCGGCAGACGCTCCCGGAGCCAGCAGCTCTCCGGCGGCCCGGCGGGCTCGCCACAGCTCGGGAGTGGTGGCGAGGGGCACGAAGAGAGCGCGGTAGAAATCGTCGGCGAGGCCCACGCCAGAGCCGCGGAGGGGAATGGGCGCCAAGTCCCGGGTCAGCACCTCGACCTCTTTCTGTGCCTGGGCCAACGAGCGGCGAAAGCCTCCCCACAGCGTGACGTGAGGAGCGAAGACGGGACCATCGAGCTCCTGGGCCAGACCTTCGATGACCGCCCGCCAGGGGTCGCCGACGGAGCCCCGGAGGGAGAGCCAGAGAGCAAATTCGGTGGCCTCCTCGACGCGCAGATCCGGCGCCTGGAGCTCTGAAGATTGGGCATCTGGGGGCGACGAATCCGTCGATGAGCTAGTCGGCGCCGGGGACTGCGAGCTCGGGGCTTGGGACGAAGGTTTTGTGGACATCAGTGGTTCCCTTGGCAAAGGTTCAGAGCATTGCCGGCCCGGAAAGAACGGGCCGAGCGTCGAAGCGTTCCATGGGCCGCGCCATGAGAGAGCGCCAGCTTATACGCAGCGCCGCCCTCGAAGTTGGCCCGGCGGACGGCTGACATCGGGTCACGGCTCCTCCGGCGGCAGGAGGGCGATGACTTGTTCCAAAGAATCGGCGTCCGCGGGCTTCTTGTCGGTACGCCAGCGAGCCATGCGGGGAAAGCGCACCGCCACCCCCGACTTGTGGCGGCGTGAGCGCTGGATGCCTTCGAAAGCGAGCTCGAAGATCAGCTCCGGGCGCACCGAGCGCACCGGGCCAAAGCGCTCTACGGTGTTGCGGCGCACAAATCGGTCCACCCGCCGAATCTCCTCGTCGGTGAGCCCGGAGTAGGCTTTGGCGAAGGGCACCAGCTCCCCGCCGTCCCAGACCGCGAAAGTGTAGTCGGTGTAGAGCGACGCGCGGCGGCCGTGGCCTCGCTGAGCGTAGATCATCACCGCGTCGACGGTGTGGGGGTCGACTTTCCACTTCCACCAATCGCCGCGCTTGCGGCCGACCCCATAGGGCGCCTCCCCACGCTTGAGCATCAGCCCCTCCGCCAGCTCTTCCCGGGCCTGCTCCCGCGCCGCCGCCAGCTGCTCCCAGCTCTCGACCTCCAGGACCGGCGACAACCGCAACCGCCGGGCGATGGGCGAATCGAGCTCGCCCACCAACTCCGCCAGCCGCCGGCGCCGCTCACGCTGGGGATGCTGCCGCCAATCTTCACCGCCCAACTCCAGCAGATCGTAGGTCAGCAACACCACCGGCACCTCGCGGAGGATCTTGCCCCCGGGCTTCTTGCGCCCCAGACGGCGCTGGAGCTGGGAAAAAGGTAGGGGACCGCCGCTCGCCTCTTCATCGGCCAGGCCGCGCCAAGGCATCAGCTCGCCGTCCAGCACCGTGCCGTCGGGCAGCCCCGCCGCCGCCTCGGAAACCTCCGGGAAGCTCTCCGTCACCAGTTCTTCCCCTCGGGACCAGAGAAAGGTGCCGCCGCCGCGGCGGATCAGCTGGGCGCGAATGCCGTCCCACTTCCACTCCACCAGCCAATCCTCCACCGAACCCAAGGTCTCCGGCTCCGCCTCCAGGGGGTGGGCCAGGAAGAACGGGTAGGGGCGGCTTTGGTCGGCGTCGCGGGTGTCGGTGGAGAAGAGCGCTTCGAAGGCTTCCGAAGTGGGGCGCCAATGACCCATCAATCGGTGGGAGAGGGTGGCGGCGTCCACCTCCCCCACCCGCTCCAGGGCGCGCACCACCAGGCGTTTGGAAACTCCCACGCGGAAAGCGCCGGTGAGGAGCTTGGTCCAGACGAAGATTTGCCGCTGCCCCAGCTCCCCCCAGGCCTCCAGCAGCGCTCGATGCTTGCCCTCTTCGTCGAGACGACGCAGCGGCAGCAGGCGCTCCTCGACCCAATAGAGCAGACTCTCCTCGCTCTCCGCGCGGGCCGGCGGCACTAGCAGCGCCACGGTCTCCGCCAGATCGCCGACGGCGCCGTAGCATTCCTCGAAGAGCCAGGGAGGAATGCCCGCCGCCTCACCGGCCCACTCCCGCAGCAGCCGGCTGCCCACCAGTCTCTTGGGCCGGTTGCCGCTCAGAAAATGCACCGCCCAGGCAGCATCCGCCGGCGGCGCCGTGGAGAAGTACTCGGCCATGGCCGCCACCTTCTCGTTGGTCTTGGTGGTGGCATCGAGGGCAGCGTAGAGCTCAGCGAAGGCCTTCATCCGCCGGACTCCTCCCCTGCGCCGGCCGCGTCCTCCTCTTCCGCCATTTCGTAGGAGGTAGCCACGGGCTCCGCCTCCAGACCTTGCTCTTGCAGCCAGCGCACCAGGGGCAGCCGATACCCGTGGGTTACCCACACCCGCTGAGCGCCGGTGGCCTCGATGGCGGAGAGAAGACCCGGCCAGTCGGCGTGGTCCGAGAAGACGAAGCCGCGATCCATGGATCGCCGGCGCCGGGTGCCGCGGATGCGCGTCCAGCCGGAGGCGAAGCCGGTGGAGGTGGTACCGAAGCGGCGCATCCAGGGCGTTCCGCCGGCCCCCGGCGGCGCCACCACCAGACTCCCCGCCCAGCCACCCTCGGGCTTGCCGTCGCCAACGTAGGCGGTGGCGGGCAGTTCCACCCCGCTTTCCCGATATTCCTGGTTCAGCAGCTCCACCGCACCGTGGGTGTAGATCGGCCCGATGGTGGCGTCGATGCCGGCGAGCAGCCGCTGGGCCTTGCCCAAGGAATAGGCGAAGAGCACGCTGGTCTTGCCCACTTCCCGATTGCCCCGCCACCACTGGCCAATCTGCTCGAAGACTTCTTCCTGGCTCGGCCAGCGAAAGATCGGCAGACCAAAGGTCGACTCGGTGACGAAAACGTCGCAGGGGATCGCTTCAAAGGCGGCGCAGGTCGGATCCGGCGCCACCTTGTAATCGCCGGAAACCACCCAAACCTCTCCCCGATGCTCCAGACGCACCTGAGCCGACCCCAGCACGTGGCCCGCCGGATGCAGCGACACCCTCACCTCCCCCAGGGTCACCGCCTCGCCGTACTCCAAGGTCTCGATCACCGCCTCGTCACCCAGGCGGCGGCGCAGCAGCCGCTCGCCGGCCTGACTCCCCAGATAAGCAGCGCTGCCGCGGCGGGCATGGTCCGCGTGGGCATGGGTGATGATCGCCCGATCCACCGGCCGCCAGGGATCGATGAAGAACCCTCCTGCTTCGCAATACACGCCGCTGTCGGTGACCCTCAACACTTTTCTATCTTCCCTCCGCGGCGAGCCAAACCCGAAAGCTGACGAGCACCCGCTTCCCGGCTCCCCCAAGCACATGCCACAAAGTATCGGCATATGCATCCCCGCAAAACAACTACAAAGTATTGTGTTAGCGGGCGAGCGTATCTATACTGACGCATCCCCGAAGCTGTGTCCCCACGGGCCTGCCGAGGGGAGCTTTTTCTTTTTCTGAGGTCCACGAACTACCCAAGGAGCGCGTCATGGCACGTGACCACGGCCCCTCTTCCTTCCTTTGCTCGGTTTGCTGCGCTTTGTTGCTAATCGGCAGCGCCGCCCAGGGACAGGAAGCTTCCACCGTCGAAGACTCGAATTATTGGCAGGATCATTTCTCCATCCATGGCTATCTGACCCTCGGTTACGCGGAAGCGGAGCTCAGCGTGCCCGGCGGGGCTTTTCTCACCGCCGACGAGGTGATGCTGGGCATCGAAGAGGACGGCAGCTTTCCCTATGGCAACGCCGCTGTGAACCTCCGCTACGAGCCCAACCCTCGCCATAGCTTCGTGCTACAGGTGGCTGCCGCCGAGCTGGGCGAGAGCCCTTCGGAGGATTTTCAGGGAGATGTGGAGCTGGACTGGCTCTTCTACGAGGCGGATGTGACCGACACCACGCAGCTGCGGCTGGGCCGTCACCCGGTCCCCGCGGGCCTGTTCAACGAGGTCCGGGACGTGGGCGTGATCCTGCCCTTCTTCCGCCCTGCCTATGTCTTCTACCGGGAAGGCGCGCTGCTCAGCGAGACCGTCGACGGCATTGCCCTGAGTCAGCAGATCTTCCCGGACAGCCCCTGGAATCTCGAGGCCACCGCCTACTACGGTGAGTTCGATGTGCTACAGCAAGGCATCGGCTTCCTCAGCGACGTCAACGAGGTCGAAGCCGAGAACGCCGTAGGCGGCCAGCTCTGGCTTCAAACGCCGCTGCCGGCGCTGCGTCTGGGCGTCGGCGCCATGAATTGGGATCTTGTCGATCCAGGATCCGTAACGGACGCGAGCGAGAGCGAGTGGAAGACGTGGCACGCTTCCGCCGAGCTCGACCTGGATCGCTGGATTCTGCTCGGCGAGTACCGACGAGCCAAGGTCGATTATCTCGCCGACGGAGCCCTGCTCATCGGCTTCTACAGCCACAACTACTACATGCAGCTGGGTTGGAGAGCGACGCCGAGGTGGAGCTTCTACCTACAGCCCGAGCGTTCCGAAGGGGAGCAAGTCGGCCCCTTCTACGTCGGAGGCTCGGAGAAGTACCGGGATCGCGAAGATTTGGGTTTCTCGGTGGTCTTCGAGTTGTCTCCGAATCTGGTCTTCCGCGCCGAGCATCATGAGGTGGACTCAGAGCTAGCCATCGATGCCCAATTCCAGCCCGGCGGACCCTTCGGCATCCAGCAGCGGACCATCTTCGAGACCTTCGACAGCGACTATTCCATCGTCAGCGTCTCGTTCAGCTTCTAGCGGGAAAGAAGAAGGGGGCCTGGGCGCCCCCTTGCAGCTGCCCCGATGGGCTTGCGAGATGTCGAAGTGTAAAAAACAACGCAAATATATTGTAATTTGCCGTCGTGGCAGCTATGATTTCATCTCCCCTCCCGAAAACGCGGTCTGCTCACGCTTAGGAGCTTTCTTTCTTTTTCCAATGATCCACAAACTACGAAGGAGCGCACTCGTGACCCTGCCCAAACCATGGCACTGCGCACTCGCCCTGGCCGCCCTGGCCCTCGGTGGCACCACCCTCGCTCAAGAATCGGAAGCCGCTGCGTCCGGTAGTTCCGAGGACACCGCTCTCTCCGCCACTACCTCCTATTGGAACGACCACTTCTCCCTCCACGGCTACCTGACCCTGGCCTACGCCGACGCCGAGCTCACGGTGGGACCGGAGCTGCTCACCGGTGACGAGGTGATGTTGGGCATCGAGGGCGACGGCACCTTCCCTTACGGCAACGCCGCGGTGAACCTACGCTTTGACCCGAGCCCGCGCCACAGCTTCACCCTGCAATTGGCCGCCGCGGAGCTGGGAACGAGCCCTGCCGACGACTTCCAGGGGAAGCTGGAGCTCGACTGGTTCTTCTACCAGGCCGAGCTCACCGACCACACCTGGCTTCGCCTCGGGCGCCACCCGGTGCCCGCGGGTCTGTTCAACGAGATCCGCGACGTCGGGGTGATCCTGCCCTTCTTCCGCCCGGCTTATGTCTTTTATCGCGAGGGCGCCCTGCTCAGCGAGACCGTCGACGGCGTCGCCCTCACTCAGGAGCTCTTCGTCGACCAGCCCTGGGGCGCTGAAGCGACGGTCTACTATGGCGAGTTCGATGTTCTGCAGCAGGGCCTGGGCTTCCTCAATACGGTCCTCGAAGAAGAAGCAGACAATGCCGTAGGCGCCCAGCTGTGGATCTCCTCTCCCATCGAAGGCCTGCGCCTGGGTGTGGGCGGCTCGCAGTGGGACATCAACGCGGTCAACCCTCTCATCAGCTCGGACGAAAGCGAATGGAAAGCGTGGCACGCTTCCGCCGAATACCTCACCGGCCGCTGGACTCTGCGTGGCGAGTACCGGCGGGTGAAGACCGATTTCCTGCTCGACGGCAGCCACCTGCTGAGCGCCAACGGTCACAACTACTACCTCCAGGTGGGAGCCCGCATCAGCCAGCGATTGAGCGTCTACGTACAGCCTGAGGCCTCCGAGACGCAACAATCGGGGCCTCTATTCCTCGACCCACCGGAGAAGTCCCGAGATCGGCAAGACATCGGATTCTCGGTGGTCTTCGAAGCCACTCCCAATTTGGTCTTCAAAGTGGAGTACCACGATGTCGAATCGGAGATCAGCGTGGCGACGGAAATTGTTC
>JAXHTF010000121.1 GCA_034211275.1 Acidobacteriota bacterium | reverse complement strand
CGGATGCGGTCCGCCATCAGGTGCGCCAGCCGGATCTCCAAGCCCGGCAGCCGCTCGAGCATCTCGGGAAACTGATCCACGTGCAGCTGGGCCACGCGGCTGGGCTCGACGGCCTTGGTCAACGCCGGGAACACGGTCATCCGCGAGTGCGGCAGCATGCCCCCCACGTCGCCGGGCTCGTAGACGAAGGTACCGACGTCCCGCCCGTCCTTGCGCACGGTGCCCTGGAGGCTCCCCTCGAGGGTGATGTAGAGCCATTCCGCCGGCGAGCCCGGCTCGTGGAGCAGGTCCCCGGGCTCCAGGCGCAACTCCTCCAGCTGCTCCGCCAGCCATTCGAGGCCCGCCGGCTCCAGATCCGCCAGCAGCTCCACGGCTTGTAGGTCGTCGGCGGTGATCATCGGCTCAGCCCTGTTGCGATCACAGGATCACTTCGTCCTCGTAGCACCAGGCCCAATCCTCCCCGGGTTCGAAGGATTTGACCAGCGGGTGTTCCGCCTCCCGGGCGTGGGCGCTGGCGTGCTTGCCTACCGAAGAGTCGCAGCAGCCCACGAAGCCACAGGTCATGCACACCCGCAAGTGCACCCAGGTCTGACCGTGGCGCAGGCACTCCTCGCAACCCGCGGCGCCGGGGCGCACCGGCTGGGTCCCGGATACGTGGGAGCAATGCTCGGTTTGCCGCTGACGCTCGTTGAGGCTCACCACCTGCCCCAGCTGGCCGGCTCCCTCCGCCGACAGGGCTCGCCGCAGGGCCTGAAGCTCCGCCGCCGGGGTCTCCTCCAGCTCCTCCGCTCGCCGCAAGGCCTCGGCCACCAGCGCCATGACGCTCTCCAGATCCTCCGCCACCACCGCCGTCGCGCCGCTGTGCTCCAGATGGGCGATGCCGCTGGCGAAGCGGGTGCGGGCGAGGATGGGCAAATCGGGGTTGAGGCCGTGGGCGGCGGCCACCACGCGGTGGGTGGTCTCCGGATCGTCGTCCGCCACCACCAACAACCGAGCGTGCTCGATGCCCGCCAGGGTCAGCTCATGGCGGCGGGTGTAATTGCCCCGCAGCACCGGCAGATCGCCGTCCTCCGCGTGCAGGGCGCCGTCGGGGCTGAGGGTGAGGATGAGATACGGCACGCCGCGGCGCTGAAGGATCGGCGCCAATGCCTTGGCCGCCCCGCCGTAACCCGCCAGTACCACGTGATCCCGCAGCTCCCCGTGACGATCCGCCACCGCCGTCGCCGCCGCCTCGTCCGGCGTGGCCACCGCCGCCACCTTCCGGGCCGTCGCTTTCTCTTCCTTCCGGCTGCGCACCTTCTTGCCCAGCTGCGCCAGCGCCGGCGTCAGCACCATCAGCACCACCGTCACCGCGATGAAGGCTTGGGAGCCGCGCTCCGCCATCCCCGCCGGGAACAGCCCCACCTCCCGGCCGGCGCGCTCCAGGACGAAGGAGAACTCTCCCACCTGCGCCAGCATCAGGCTGGAGAACCCGAGGGTACCGGCGCCGTAGCCGAGGACCTTCAGGCTGATGCCGGTGGTCAACGCCTTGAGCACCACCACCCCCACCATCAGCCCCAGGCAGAGCAACGGTTCTCGGAGCAGGAAACCGGGATCCAGCAACAGACCCACGGAAACGAAGAAGGTGGCGCTGAACAGGATCTGCAGCGGCAGGATCTCGCCGAAGGCCATCTCCGAGAAGCGGCTCTCGCTCACCACCAACCCGGCCAGGAAGGCGCCCAGGGACAGGCTCACCCCCGCCAGGCTGGTGAGATAGGCGGTGCCGAAGCAGATGGCCACCACCGAGAGCAGGAAGATCTCCTGAGAGCAGGTGCGGGCCACCGCCTCCAGAATCTTCGGCATCACCCGCCGGGCCACCAGCAGCACCACCGCCACGATGGCCCCGGCCTTGGCCAGCGCCAGACCGATGCCCCAGCCGCTGCCGGCGTCGCCGCCGAGCATGGGCACCAGCAGCACCATGGCCACCACCGCCAGATCCTGGAAGATGAGAATCCCCAGCGCCGCCTGCCCGCCCTCGGTGTTGGTCTCCCCCTGGCTCATCAGCAGCTTCATGACGATGGCGGTGGAGGACAGCGCCACCAAACAGCCGGTGAACACCGCCGCCTGCCACGGCACTCCCAGGAGAATCAGCGCGCCGCTCACGATCAGCAGCACCAACCCCACCTGCAATCCACCGCCGACGAAGATCAGCTTCTTGATCCGCCCCAGCTTCTCCAGGCTGAATTCGATGCCGATGGTGAAGAGGAGCAGGATCACCCCCACCTCGGCGGTGGCCTCGATGACCGCCTCGTTGCGGATCAACCCCAGCGCGTGGGGCCCGATGAGGGCGCCGGTGAGCAGGAAGCTGACGATGGAGAGCACTCCCAGGCGGTGGAAGAAGTACGCCATGGCGGCGCCCAACACCAGCAGCAACGCCACCTCGGTGAAAAACGGCGGCGCTGCTCCTGCGGCCACGAATTGGGTGGCGGCCACACTGATGCTCCCCAAGCTCGTCACAGACTCTCCTCGCTAGGGCGAGCGTCAGCTCAACGCTGCCGCGCCGTCCGCCGCCGCAGCAGGAAGGCGGCGGCCAACGCCAGCAGCCCCGCCAGCAGTGCCAGTGACAGCGTCGAAAGGGTGGGAATCTCCACCGTCGGAGCGTCCGGCTCCAGGTCGAAATCCCAGGTCGTGTCGCCGACGCTGGCGTGGGCGATGCGCACACCGTCCAAATTCCCCAGGAAGCCCACATAGTTGCTCGCCGTGTCGCCCATATTCCAGCGGACCGCCAGCGCCATGGGGTCGTTGAAAGCGTTGAAGCGGGCGTCGGGGTTGGCGACGAGGAAATCCGCCAGCGTCGACGTGCCGCCGGTGCTCACCTGGTAGGTGCCCAGGAAGGCGTCCCAGAATTGCCACACTCCCTGCATCACCATCCCCGACGGCGGCACATAGTCCAGCCGCGTCTCATAGGTGCCGTCACCGTCGGCGTCGAGATAGAGGTTGATGTACCAATTGTTGGTGTTGGTGGCAGCGGGATCGATGTAGGTCCAGAAGGAAAGCGCCGTGAGATCCGAGAGCGGCAGATCGTGGTAGTCGTTGCGCCCCAGGATGATCTTCGAAGCCGCCACCTCGATCTCCGTCTCGAAACTGCCGACGCCGAAGGGCGGCGCGTCCGGCCCTTCGACAAAGTCTGTCGGCGGCGGCGTGCCGAAGGGCCCGATGAGCCACCCCGCCGGATCCACCGGCGTCACCAAGGTCTGCGCTTCCACCGGCGCCGCCCAGCCGGCGGCCCCGGCGACGAGGATCCCGCAGGCAATTCCTAAAGCGATTCCCACAACCGATGCGGTCTTGCGTCCCAGCATGCTGACTCCCTACGCTCGATGGCTCAATGCTTGATGAATAAGATCCGATGCGTGCGGTGCGATAGTAGCAGGCGGAGATGATTGTCTGAATCACTCGCCAGGTCTGCGCCGAGGGGCCGCCCTGAGGGTAGACCGGTGATACCGTTGCGGGCCTACCACCTACCCGAGATCTTGCCGGTTCCACCGTCATGGCCCACTACCCACCGCCCATCGCCCGACGCCTCGCCGCGGTGACCCGCATCCACTGCTTCGGCGAGGTGCTGGTGGACGAGTTCGAGGACGGTGCGTATCTGGGCGGCGCGCCGTTCAACGTCGCCTTTCGGCTGGCCCAGGATCGGCAGGCAGCGACAGACTTGCCGGTAGCGCTCATCTCCGCCGTCGGCGACGATGGCCGCGGCCGGCGCATTCGCGAGGTGCTCCAAACCCACGGCATCGACACCGCCTGCCTTGGGACCTCCACGGCCGCCACCGGCCTGGTCACCGTCGAGCTGGACGCCGCCGGCCAGCCCGTCTTCACCCTCGCAGAGAACGCTGCCTGGGATGCCATCGCCGCAATCCCCGAACGTCTCGACGGCGCCCTCCTCTATTACGGCACCCTGGCGCTGCGCGGCCCGGCCAATCGCCGGACCTGGCGCCGCCTGGTGCGACGACTGGCGCGCGAGACCTCCGGCCTCCGCTTTTGCGACCTCAACCTACGCCCTCCCCACGACGCCGCGGCGGTGGTGCGCGAGGCCTTGCTGGCCGCGGACATTCTCAAAGTCTCCACCGACGAGCTGAGCCAGCTGGAAGCTCTGGCGCTGTGGGGGCCGCTGGTGCAAACGCACCGCGGCAGCAGCCCGGAGCAGCTCGCCCAAGCCCTCTTCTCCACCGCCCGCGCTGCCGGCTCCACCCTCCAAGTCCTGCTGGTCACCGACGGTCCCCGGGGCGCCTTTTTGGTCAGTGCCCACGACCGCGAGGAGCGCGAGATCCTTCTCTCCGCCGCTCCCCCACCCGCCGTCTCCGTGGTCGATGCCACCGGCGCCGGCGACGTCTTCTGCGCGGTCTTCTTGGCTCGCGCCCTCGCCGGGGCTCGTGCTGGGGAGAGCTTTCTGCAACAGGCCCTGGATGAAGCCGTGCGCCAGGCCACCCTCAGCTGTGCCGAGCGCGGGGCGACGCCGGTGGCGCAGATGGTTGCGGGGAAAGCTGGGTAGGTATCAGGCTGCGAGGAGACCACCCCGGGGATCCGATGTTCGCGAGACAGCGCCCCCGCGAGGGGTTCAAACCCCTCGCTACTACATCTCGTCCCTGCCGGGACGACACCCCCATTCCACCCCTGAATGCAGGCCGAGAACCCTGGGAGCGCCGGCTTCCAGCCAGCTCCCAGGAGCAATCACCCATCCCGTCTCGCTCGCTCCGCTTAACTCGATCCGCCAGCTGGCCGGCCGTACCCGACCAGATCCCGACCAGCCCTTTCCGCTGTCCTAGCGCTTCTCAGCGCGATGCCGTGGTTTCCTTCTCCATACCCTGCTGCGAAGCCTCCACGATGGCGTAGAGGTGCTCGTGACCGCGCAGATAGAGCTCGTCTCCCACGATGGCCGGCGAGGCGTCGAAGCGGTCGTCGAGGGAGTTGGTGGCCAGGACCTCGAACTTCGGCCCGTGGCGCAGCACCAGGGAAGTGCCGTCCCGCCCCACGATGTAGACCTTCCCCTGGGCCGCCACCGGCGAGGCGTAGACCCCGGAGACGCCGGGAAGCCGCTCCGGCCCGTAGAGCACTTCCCCGGTGGTGGCGTTCACCGCCGTGAGGATGCCGTTGTTGCTCTTGAGGAAGTAGAGGGTCCCTTGGTAGAGCACCGGTGAGGGCACGTAGGGAGTGTCCCGATCCAGGGACCAGAGAATCCGGCTCGCGCCGCTGCCGACCTCGCCGCCTGAGTCATTCTCGGCCGCAGCCTGCTGCGCCGCCTCCCCCAACCGAATCGCCTGCACCGCGTTGCCGCGGAAGCCGCTCATCACGAAGACCACGCCGTCCTGCTCCACCGGCGTCGGGATGGTGTTTAGAGTCATCCCCGGCACCTCCCACAGCACGTCGCCGGTCTTCAGGTCGTAGGCCCGAGTCGCCTCCGTGGCCGCCACCACCACCTGCGCCCGCCCGCCATGCTCCACCACCAGCGGCGTCGACCAGGAGGTGGGCTCGTCCCGCTGCTTCCGCCAGCGTTCCTCGCCGGTGGCCTTGTCCAGCGCGACGATGAAGTCCTCCCCTTCGTGATCCCAATTGATCACCACCGTATCCCCGTGGAGCGCCGGCGAGCTGCCCTCGCCGAAGCCGTTGCGGGTTTCCATATCCCCCAGATCCTTGGACCACAGGAGCTTGCCGTCCAGGCTGTAGCCGAAGATGCCCCGGGAGCCGAAGGAGACGATCAGGTGCTCGCCGTCGGTGACCGGCGAGGCGGAAGCCCAGGAGCCGTCCCCGTGGGTCCCCTCGTGGGGCAGCTCCTCCACCGGCGCGTGCTCCCACACCACCTTGCCCGTAGCCCGCTCCAGGGCCATCACGGTGTAGCGCTGCACCATCTCCGGCTGGATCCCCCGCAGCCGCCAGGCCCGCTCCCGCTCGGTCTCGTTCTCGGGAATCTCCAGCTCGACCTTTTTACCGGTGGGCACGGCACTGGTGAGGAAGATGCGGTCCCCCCAGATCACCGGCGACGCCAGCCCCTTCCCCGGCACGGCGACTTTCCATCGCACGTTCTGCTCTTCACTCCAGGAAACCGGCGGCGCACTCCCCTCCGCCGCCTCCCCCGTCTTCTCCGGCCCCCGCCAATTCCCCCACTCGTCTGCCAACACCGGAAGGGCCATCGACGCCACCGTTGCCAATACCAGCCCCATCCAGATCGTCCTCCGAGCTATCTGTTCCAAGCCCCGCATCGCAAGCCTCCTCCCGTCGAATTCGCTGGAATCCTACTCGTCGTTGAGCCTCATTTTGCGGCGGTGGGGGCTGGTGTCAAGGGGATGTGGAGGGTTTTGCAGGGGTGTTGCGGTGGTCTTCCGGCTCCGCCCTCACCGCTACGAAGAATTCGAGCCCGGGCTGCCGAAGATTCCGCCGGGGGACTAAACGCCTTCTGCATAGGTCTGCCAACCTTCCAGGCGCCCTTGCAGTTGTCTCAGAGAGATCTTGGGCATACAATCAGAGCAGCATGTGATTCTCTCAGGAGGCTTATTTGATGCGCACTACGATCACCATCGACGACGGAATCTTTGATGAACTGATGGACTTGACAGAGGCCAAGACAAGGACCGAGGCGATCAATCTGGCGCTTTCCGAGTGGATCCGCCGAAAGAAGATCGAGAAGCTCAAGGCCTTGCGGGGAAAACTACCTCTGGAAGGCAACTTGGAAGACTTTCGCCTACTCGAGGTAGCCGAGGCAGAGTCATCGTATGAGTACTAGGGTCCTCATCGACACTTCGGTCTGGATCGAATTCTTCCGCCGCAGCGAAGGTGCATTGGGAGATACGGTTCTTCAGCTTCTAGACGAAGACCGGATTGTTTTGTGCGGAATGGTGGAGCTTGAACTGCTCCAGGGAGCTCGTCCCCGGGAGCAGCGAATGTTGGAAGATCTGCTTGGCGCTCTCGGCTATGTGGAGACAGATCGTCAGGACTACAGCGACGCAGGTCAGCAGCTTGCAAGATTACGACGCAAAGGCATCACCGTACCTGCCAGCGATGGCCTCATCGCGACGCTCTGCCTACGTCACCGCTGCCAACTGCTGACCCTCGATGCTCACTTTGATTATTTTCCTGCGGTACAGCGACTACCAGTCTAGAGCTCTCGCCTCCTTAGTCACCCTCCTCGGACCGGCTTGTTGCCCACGCAAGAGGCTTCCATGCTTCTCGCCTGCGAACTTGGCCATAGAATAAAGCGCGCCGCTGCTCACCGCCTGCTCCGCTCTCGTAGCGAAGCGGACGGCAAAGCCTGGCGCTTGAGGCGGCTCGTGTCAGGGTCGCCGGCCGGACTGCGAAGTCCGGGACTTTTCGATCTATTTTCTGTAGGAGGACACCCTATGCGCCATCTTCACCTCACCATCCTGACCCTCGCCCTCGCTATTCTCATCGCCGCACCAGCCCTCGCCGCGCCCAATGCCGACGCCCCCAACGCCAGCGCGACCGCCGAGATCTCCGTAGCGCAGCCGGCCTGTGACCAGGTTGCTCCGGCGGGGGGTGCCACGGACGCCATGCTCCCTGGCGCCGAGCTACTGACCGAGACCGCCTGGGGCGGCGTGTGCGATCCCAACCGCCAGTGCGTCACCGACGCCGACTGTGGCCAGTTCGGCTATTGTGCGGTCTACCGGCTGTGCATCTGTAACGGCTGACGCAGGCGTCAACGTTCCCAGCCCTTGGCTGGAAGATCGAGCCCACCGGTTTCCCGCCGGTGGGCTCCGTTGCGTTGGCTGGGCGTTCAGGCTTGCTCGTAAGCCTGCTGCAGCCAGGCGGTGACCTCGTCGTCCACTTCCTCGGCGGATTCGAGGCGCACGCGGTGGCTGACCATGGCGTTGAAGCTGCCGGAGGCCTCCAGGCGTCCGGCGGGATCGACGCCCGGTAGCTTGAGGCCGAGATCCACCCGGGTGCGGGTGGAGGGTTGGATGAGGGCGAATTGTTTGCTGCGACGGAGGCTGACGTAGGCCTTCTTCGGTGCCAGGGTGACGTCATCGCCCAGGCCCTCGACGGCGGCGATGAGGGCCTCGTAGATGGGCAGGAGCCCGGCTTTGGGTCCAGCGTATTGGGCCGCCACCAGATCCTCCTCGGCGGCGGGAGGCGAATCCTGAGCGAGGTATTTGTGGGCGATGAGGTTGGCGTAGCCGTGGGTCACGCCGTGCTCGGCCTTGAGGTGCTTGACGATCTGGCCGTGCTTGGCGAGACCCGCCGTGCTCAGCAGCTGCAGCCAGCTATCGAGGTTCCGGCCGGTCTTCTCCTCCAGGTTGGCGATCATCGACTGCGCCATCTCTTCCGGGCTCTGAGCCATCTACTCCCCCCTTTTCTTGGAGGCGCTAGAAACCTCCTGGTGCTGATCGTAGGTTCTCAAATCGTAGCAGTTTTGGTGAGAGTCAGGCGCCGGTGAGAGCTAGGAAGGACTCGACGGTTCCAGGCTACTTCCTCACCTCCAACAAGGTGTCCGTTCCCAGCAGCTTGTCGTCCTCGTGGGTGTACCAGGTACGGGCCTTCGGGAGCCGCAGGCCGACCGCCGCCACCTCGCCATCGAGGTAGATCACTTCGCCGTCGTTCTTGGCCTCGTCGTGGTAGAAGCGGTAGCCCACCAAGGCGTAGGTCTCGCGGTCGAAGTAGAAGTACCAGATATCCCCCCCCACCTCCTCCTCGTAGGTCACTCGGAGATCATAGACCGGCAGCGCTGGAGCCGATCCCGGGCCTTTGAGGGTCGTCGCCGTGACGCGACCGAGCTGGGTGCCGGGATCCCGCAGCTTCATGGGTAGCCCCCAGAGGTAGGTGTAGTAGTTCCTCAGCAAAGTGAGGCGCTCACAGGTCGGATGATGCTCCTCCCGCTCCGCCGCAGTCACCTCTGAGCGGCCATCCAGGGTCATCTCGCAAGTATCCGGAGCCCACACTCCTGCCACCGTGTGTTCCCCTCTCCGCACGATCTCGAAGCGCTCCCCCGCCACGTCGATTAGGGCCTCCGTGCGCCGGTCAGGCCCATTGGGGCGACTCTCGGCAAAGACCAGCCGGTGGGACTCGGTGAGGAAGCGGCCGTCTGGATCGTGGTAGACGATGGAGCGGTCGAGGAGCTCCTGGGGGGTGGGTGGCTCGGCCCGGGCTGAAGCTCCGACGATAACGGTTACCAGCAAGACGATGGCAATCAGCAGGTTCCAGAAAGCCTGGCCGTCGAGAGTCCTATAGCGAGCGAGTGTCTTATCAGGGGTCCAGACCATGGCGCCTCCGGAGATGGATAGACAGTCAACAGGAATCCACCCGGAATCTACCAGCTAGCGACCTTCAGTACGTGGCGTAATTCCAGAAGTAACTCTTGCCCGGACAGCTATGACTGCGGTGATACTGGATGCTCCTATTCGGTAAGAGAGCACGGACGCAGAGCAATTCTGTGCTGCGATTGCGTGCTCTAAAGGGGAATTCTTATGTTGAATAAGTCCAAACTACTCATGTCTTTAATGAGCCTGGGGATCGCCGGAGTTATTTTTGCCTATGCTCCGGCACCGGACCATCACGACCTTTCTGCTAGCTCGGTCTCCCAGCTGGATGTGGGAGATGCGGGGCCCGAGATCACCCCTGACGGCTAGGGGGTTGGTCAGCCTCACCACTTGATGGAGTTGGTGAGGCTGACCTCTGCTGTGCTATTTTTACGCGGATAAGAACTTTCCTCAACAACAGTGCAAGGCCAGTTTCTTTTATGACGCATCTTCATCTCACCCGAGAGCTACTGGACGCAATCCTCGATGGTCGCCGAAATCCAGGCGATTTGGTGCCGGTGGTTATGGCGCATCTCTTCGACCTTTGCCCCGCCTGCAACGAGGCCTTTCAGGAGTGGCAAGATAGCCTCGTCGATACACCACCGCAGAACCTGGACGAGGCGCTGGCGAGGGTTCGAGAGCGCAGCCAGCAGCTCATCAGCGGGGTTGAGCATGAGGTGCAGGCGAGCCGGAAAAGGGTTTTCGATCTCCTCGCCTTGCCCCAACAGGATCGCCTCGAGACCATCAGTAGCGCCGGTAGCGAGTATCGTGGCCTCGCCTTGGCGAGCCTTCTCATTGACCAATGTCGAGAAAGCCTTCCGGCCTATCCAAAGAGATCTCTGGCCTGTGCCGAGCTAGCCAAAGCGGTATTGGAGCACAGCGACTTCGGTCTCTTGGCGGTCGAGCTCTATGCCCGAGCCGTTGCCTACACAGCCAACGCTTGGCGAATCCAGGCCAAGCTTGGTGAGGCCGCTACCGCGATGCAAGATGCTCGCTTCTTGCTGAAAAGCAATGGCGGTGGTGATCGACTGGTGAAGGCAGAGCTCGACAACCTCGAAGGACTTCTCCGGGTCTATCAGCGGCAGATGCCAGAAGCGATCCGGCTTCTTCGACGTGCTGTATTCGGCTATCGGGGTGCGGGGTTGGAGCACGAGGCCCTCCGCAGCTCCCTGAACCTCGCTCTCGCCTATCGTCATGCCGGCGAAATCGAAGAGGCCGTGAAGCTTCTCAAGGGCATCGAGCAGAGCCTGGAAGGCGCAGACTCGCCGCTGCTCAGCTTCGCGCGCCACAATTTGGCGTATGCGCTTTGCGAGGCCGGTGAGTACCACGACGCCCGCGCGCGCCTTGAGCTTCTACGCGCCGATGAATTCCTGAAGGATCCGGTCAGCCTGCTGCGCGGCCTTTGGGTCGAAGGCCGTATCAGCACTGGCCTGGAGGAGTACGACAAGGCAGAGCAGCAGCTCCGGGAAGCCGCCTATGGATTCGCGGCAGAAGAGCTTCCCTACGAGCACGCTTTGGTCAATCTAGATCTCGCTTTAGTCTACCTTCAGCAGCAAAAGATTGGTCAGGTCCACCAGCTCGCCCAGGAGCTGGTGGCCAGTTTCCGGGATTGGGGGATCCAGCGCGAAGCCGTGGCGGCGGCGATGCTGTTCGAGGAATCCGTGCGTTTGGGGCAGATCACCCTGGCCCTCATCGAGCAGCTCACCCGCTATTTCGAGCAGGCGGAACGCAACCCGTCGGTGCCCTTCGACTTCGGAAGCTAGGTGCCGCCGGTTCTCGCTGGGCCTCCCACCCGCACCTTTTCAATTCGCTCTTTCAAGGCGCTGATCGGCGCTATGCATGACATCGAGACGACTTTCTCATATAGTGGCAGGAAACATCGTCTCGTTTCATAGCTTCCTCGGCGGAAGCTAGCCGCCTTTGCGGGTGACTGGATTTTTCCGAGCGGCTCTTTTTTGAGGAGATCGGAGCATGAATTGGCATTGGTCCGCCCGTTTCTTCGGTGGACTTCGTTCGCGGCGTCTCGTCCTGGCTGTCGCCGCCGGAGCCCTCATCGCCGGCACCTACTCACCCGCCCACACCCAAGAGCTCGACGCCAACAACCCCGGTATCCTCGAACCGGTCACCTCGCATCTCCAAGGTAAAGAGATCCGGGTTCCCAACACGGACCAATCCGTTGACGGCCTCGAGCAGTCGACGATCCACGGAGCGGCGGTGTGGACAGCGGCGACCGAGACCAAGAGCCTCATGGGGCACCCCATCACCCGGGTCACCAGCCCCAATGACGACATGCGCTCCAACCTCCGGGCGATCTACCACGCCGCCCGGGACCGCAACGCCGAGGCCATGGAGGCGCCGGCCCAGGACCTCCTCGACATCCTCCATGGGGAGACGGCGGGGCGCATCTATGACGGCTTCGCCATGCTCAACTACAACCGCGGTGCCTACGCGCCGGGGCATGAGGCGGGCGAGTACAAGATGCGCCGGGCCCGCGACAGCGGCGAGACCTTCGTCAACCCCTTCGATCCGGAGGGCGGGCTGGCGAAGATCTGGGAGGTCGACATCAACCTCCTCTACTACGACGGGCAGATCGACTCCGACACCTTCTTCGTGCGCTTCCCGGTGGATGTCGACAGGGACGACACGCTCCGCGTCCACTACCGCATCTTCACCCTGGTGGACGAGGACTTCTCCCCCACCCTGGTGATGCTCGACCGCCGCCAGGCCCTCGATACGGTGCAGTTTCCCTTCAAGGGCTTCGATTCGGTGTGGCTGGCCATGAACGCCGGCCAGGTGGTCGACGTGACCCTCGACTACCCGCCGTCGCAGATGGTCCGCGGTATTTACACCTGGGGATGGAGGGAGCATCCGCCGCGGATCCAGTTCATGCAGCCGCTCTACGAGATCCGCAACGCCCACACCGGCGAGGTCGAGCTCGATCCGGCGGGACGCTCCTATGCGACGCGCAACCGCGAGAACCTGACCATCGCCAACATCGGTGAGGCAGCCCCCGAGAAGAAGATGCTGCGGGTCGCCGAGGCGGTGCTGGCAGGGACCGAGCCGGAGCAGATCGAGCGCTGGATGACCGAACGGGACGTCGGTCCCCAAGGCACCTGGCCCGAGTGGGCCGGCCTGGTCAAGATCCAGACCCAGCTGCCCGATGAGGCCTGGGATGTCCTCGCCGCCGAGGGCATCGAGCGCGGTACCTTTGGCGACTACCAGATGGTCTCGGTCTTCCTCAACAACGAGATGTACGGCGACGGACCGTTCCTCAACGAGATCAAGCTCTGGGACCAGGGAGAGACCTTCCCCGTCAAACTGATCAACCTCGACAACCACACCCACTACTTCCGCAACGTCGATTTCGGGCCGCGGTTGAGCGACGACATCCTCAGCTGCTGCGGCGGCGGCCTCACCAGCTTCGAGGTGATGAACTTCAAGGGCACCTACGGCGTGCCCAAGGTCGCCGAGATGCAGTGGCGGGCAGGCTGGGGCTTCCGCCCCCACTATGACGTCATCCAGCAGCAGGACGTCTTCTCCCGTGGCCAGGACCGGGTGCGGCTCAAGCCCTACCGCAGCGGCGACGGTTCGACCTATTTCGGGTACCAGTGGTCGGAGGCGGCGCGGAAGGGCGATTTCCGCTTCAACCCACCGAACTTCATCATCACCGACCGGGAGAACCCCAGCGAGTTCCTGCTGCGGGACGCCGACGGCGAGAACGGCCTGGTCATCGGCCAGTTCACCGAGGGCTTCGGCATCGCCCAGATGTGCCCCGAGGATGCACCCGGCTTCTGCACCGCGGACTTCGGCCCCGCCAATCCCAACGGCGTCTACAACATGGACAGCGACGGCGATGGGGTCAACGACGAGCTCCACTTCCCGCCCTTCCTGCGCAACCCGGCGCAGGGCCAGAGCGGCGCCGGCGACATCATTCCGCCCACCGGGGCCTGGCGTCCCTTCCTGTGGGTCAGTCCCTACAACGGCACGGTCTACATCGATCCCGAGGACAAGAGCAAGGGCTATTGGGCCGACCTCACCTACATCCACGGCCGGCCGGTCTTCGCGGGTTCCTCGATCCGGGCCAGCATCGAGCTGCCGCGGGCCTCGGGCCAGGTCTTCTATCAATTCGACGACCTGTTCCACGACAACAGTATTTTCTCTCCCCACCCGGTCTTCGCCGGCTTCGACGACGAGGTCGAGAGCGACCGCATCACCGTGCTGAAAGCATTTCGCGATGGCCTGCTCAAGGTCCGTGGTGTGCTGACGCCGCTGGCGAGCGGTCACTTTGCCGAGTGGGTCTCCCTCTACGACGGCCCAGCGGGAGCTAACGGTTGCACCGGCAACCTCCTCCTCACCGGCCCCGTCCGCCAGGAGGACGGTCTCTTTCTTTTCCGCTGCGGCGAGGGCAGCTGCCAGTCGCCGCTGGCGCCGGCGGTGTTGTCCGAGGGGGCTCCGGGCTCCCACGCCTGCGTGCAGTCGACGGTAGGTGCCTTCCGGGATGTTGAGATCGGGGGCTGAGCGCTGATGGTTGGGAACCGCGCTCCCGGCTGGTGTCAGCGCCGGCCGGGACTCGCGACTCCTCGAAGTTGATTTTCGATCGGGAGACTAGGATGAAATCCAATGAGGCGGGCGCTGTAGCGCCATCGAACCAGCCCTTCCAGCGCCGCTGGAGCTTGCGCATCGCCCTCGGCCTTGCCGTGGTCATCGTGGCGTGGGAGTACTCGCTCAACGCTCTGCTCAATCCCGGCGTCGACTGGAGCTTGGTGGGGGTCGCCGGGCACATGGTGCTCGATGTCTGCCTGCTGGTGCCCGTGCTCTTTCTCACCCTCGGTCTGGCGCTCCGCCTCGCTCGCCGACTGGGCTTCGAAACGGCGGACGGCTCCGGGCTCCTGGGTACCGCCGGCGTCGTGGCCCTGGTGGGATTCCTGGTCCTGCTGCCGCTGACCAGCACCCGGGACCTGGCCCACGAGGAGTTAGGCCAGCTCACCGGGCTCGCCCTGGCAGAGGTTCAGACCACCACCGTGACTTCGGACCTCACCGTCCGCGAAGCGACTCAGCTGTGCTCCTTCGGCTCGCTGCGCAACCCGAGCCTGGCCCGCGACACCTACCAGGAGTTCAGCACCACCGTCGTCGAGCGATTGTCGAAGGGGATCGAGGACGCTCTCATCCAGCTGGCGGTGTGGCTGCCGTTGCTGCTCCTGATGCTCTGGCGCAGCACCGGCCGGCCCATCCACCGGAGTCAGCTCCAGCCGCTCTTCGAGCTCTGGCGGACCCGCACTGCCCGGACGCTCCTCTGCGTCGTTCTCGTCGGCGCCGCGGCAGCAGCGGTCCTCGACACCTCCGGCGACGCCGTCGATGCGGAGACCGTCCTCGCCCGCACCATGGCCAGCTACAATGCGTGCACTGACGGCGGCGAGGTCAAGGAGTACAACGTCTCCGCCATCGACGTCACCATGACCCTCAACCGCTGGGGTGATCACGTCCTGGGCACTCACATGTACGCTCTGGACGCCAACATCCCGGCGATCCGAGAGTTCGAGGCGGCCCTCGACGCCGACCGGGCGCTGGCGGAGGGTGCCGGCGTCACCCGCGTGTCGTTTGGCTTGCGCAAGGACCCCATCCAGCCGCTGGTCCTTCGCGCCAACCTCGGTGAATGCCTACGGATCCACTTCACCAACGCCCTGAGCGACGGAAAACCGGCCTCGATGCACCTCTTGGGGCTCCCCCACACCGTCGCCAACGCCGGCAGCGCCGTTGGCAACAACCCGGACACCTTCGCTGATCCCGGCGAGACGGTGACCTACGAGATCCCGATTCCTCGGGATCCCGGTGCCGAGCGCGCCTACTATTTCCACGATCACGGCGCCGGCCGCGAGCGCCAGAGCATGGGTCTCTTCGGCGCCGTCGTCGCCGAGCCCCGCGGCGCCACCTATCTCGACGTCGAGACCGGCGAGCCCCTCGACACGATCACCGGCAGCAATTGGGAGGCGATCATCATCGATCCCAATCTCGACCAGCGGGTGGATGGCAAGAGCTTCCGCGAGTTCGTGATCTTCTACCACGAGATCGGCAACGAGGCGTTCACCGACATCCGCGACCGGGACGGCAAGAAGGTACCGCTGGTGGACGAGGTCGCCGGGGTCTATCGTCCCGCCGCCCGCGCCCTCAACTATCGCAGCGAGCCGTTCCGCCGCCGGGTCGAAATGGACCAGGACGTCAACGGTGACGAGGCCGGCCACGGCAAGAGCCTGGGCTACGCGTCCTACCCCTTTGGCGATCCGCCGACCCCGATTCCACGCTCCTACGTCGGCGAGGGCGTCAAGACTCGGCTGCTCCACGGCGGTAGCGAGGTCTTCCACGTGCACCACCTCCACGGCGGTGCGGACCGCTGGCGGCGCAACCCCAACTCGGATCCCAACAACGACTTCTGGAAGGGGCTGGTCAAGGTCCCGGACCCCAAGGTCGCCTCGATCCATCTCGACTCCCAGAGCATCGGCCCAGGCACCAGCTACAACCTCGAGCACGAGTGCGGCGCCGGTGGTTGCCAGCAAGCGGTGGGCGACTTCCTCTTCCACTGCCACATCGGACACCATTACATCGCCGGGATGTGGTCTTTCTGGCGCGTTCTGGACACCCTTCAGACCGCCGAGAGCAACGCCTATGGTCACCCGCTGGCGGTGGTGCCGGAGCTCTTCCAGTCCCAAAGTCCCTTACAGCAGACCACTCCGCCGGAGGAAGCGGTCTCCGCTGGTGACCTGCTGGGGCTCGAGGTCGACCACGGCCGCATTCTGAGCACCGGCCCGACCACGGAGACCGAGAAGAACCTCCAGGAGTGGGTCGAAGAGATGCTGCCCCCCGCCGGCGTCCCCCTCGACAGCGGCGACGCGACGGTCTGGAATTGGGCCATGACCGGCTCCGGCGCTGACCTCAAGGTGTGGGGGGAGCCCGAGGAGACCACCGCGTTCGCCGGCTATACGTCGCCGACTCCCGGCCAGCGGCCGGAGGTGCTCTTCAATCCCAAGAACGGCCGCTACACCTGGCCCCTCTTCCGTCCCCATGCCGCCCGCCGGCCACCCTTCACCGCTCAACATACGGGAGCCCCATGGCTCGGTCAGACGATGAATGAGAGCCGGCTCGACGGCCTCTGTCCCTCCGGCGGTGCCGGCGGTGTCGACGTCGGGCCCTCGGCGGTGCAGCGCTATTACCCGATGAGCGCCATCCTGCTGCCGATCCAGGTGACCCCGGACCGTCAGGATCCCAACGGACAAATCTACGTGCTCAACGAGGATGAGGCCGCCGTGCGCCGCGGCACCAAGCCGGCGGAACCGCTGACCATCCGCTCCAATGTGGGGGATTGCGTCGAGCTCGTCCTGACCAACAAGATCCCCGACGGCCCCACCAACAAGGGCTTCTCCAAGGTCAACCTGCACACTCACTTCGTGCAATTCGACCCGCAGGCCTCCGACGGCGTCATCACCGGCTTCTCCTACGAGCAATCGGTGCGGCCCATCGAGAGCGAGGATCGGAACCTGCTCACCGCCGCCGCCGCCGGCGAGACGACCCTGACGGTCAACCATACGAATCGCCTCCGCCCGGGGATCTGGATCGGTGTCGGTCTCGGTGAAGGCACTTGCGGCACCAGTCCCCAGGGCCAGCCGATCCCCTGCACCGAGGTGCGGAAGATCACCGCCATGACCCCGACCTCCATCACCCTCGACCAGCCCCTGGACCACGACCACCGCGCCGGCGAGGCCGTCGGCGTCGAGTTCGTGCGCTACAACTGGTACTCCGACGTCGACTTCGGCACGGTCTTCTACCACCAGCACGTCGAGTTCAAGGACTGGGATCACGGCCTCTTCGGCACCCACATCGTCGAGCCCAAGGGCTCCACCTACCACGACCCGGCGACGGGCGAGGAGGTGCGCTCCGGCACGCTGGTGGATATCCACGTCGATCCGGCAGCCGGGGGCAACCCGGTGGCCGCCGGCGTCGACGGCTCGTTCCGCGAGTTCGTCCTGCACCTGCAGAACAACAATGTCGTCGAGGGCCGCTTCACCCGCGGCGGCGGCACCATCAACCTGCGCGCCGAACCGTGGCGATTGCGCGATGGCGAGGCCGCCCACCGCTTCTCGTCGGTGACCCACGGCGATCCCCACACGCAGCTGGTCCGCGCCTATGTCGGCGACCCTTTGGTGGTGCGCGGCATGGGTCTCGTGGAGCGGGTCGGTGGCTTCCGCATCACCGGCCACCGCTTCAACCAGGAGCGGCAGAACGGCAAGAGCGACCTCCGAGACACCACCTTCCTCGGGATTTCCGAGCGCTTCGCGGCCTCCCTCGAGGGCGGTGCCGGCGGCACCGGTGGCTACCCCGGGGACTACCTCTTCTACTCGACCCTGGGCAAGGACTTCGAGTCCGGCGCCTGGGGCCTCCTCCGGGTCCACGACACCGCTCAGCCGGATCTCCAGCCGTTGCCCCGGCATCCGGTGCCCAGCGGCCAGGGCTTCCCGCAACTCTCCTTCACCGGCGAGGCCCCGCCGGCAGCGCCTTCGAAGGGCGATCCCTGCCCCGCCGATGCCCCGACGCGGGTCTACTCGGTGGTGGTCGATGAGGCGGAGATCATCTACAACGAAGAGCTGGCACCGGACGTCACCGGCGTCGTCTACCGTGAGGCCTTCAAACCCAGCTCGAAGGCCCGAACGCCGCTGGTGATGCGCGCCAACGCCGGTGAGTGTCTCGAGGTTCGGCTGCGCAATCTGCGCGACCAGCGCTCGTCCCTCAACCTCGGCGAAGTGGTCTTCGATCCCCAGGGCTCCTACGGCGCCGCCATCGGCTACAACTACGACTCGACGATCCCTGCCCACCGCGGCCGGGTCTACCGCTACTACGCCGACGAGGAGCTCGGGGTGGTCGTGGGGATGAACCTCGGGGACATCGACTCGGTGGAGCGCGGGGCCTTTGCCGCCGCCGTCATCGAGCCCCAAGGCACCACCTTCCTGCGGCCGGGCAAGAGTGAAGAGCTGCCTCAGGGCGGCCTCGGGATCCAGGCCGACATCGTGGGGGTCGACGGGACGACCCGGGAGTTCGTCGCCCTGTTCAACGACGAGGACCGGCGCATCGGCCAGAGCGCGATGCCCTACCCGGTGGCCGTCGAAGGCGTCACCGGCATCAGCTACGCCGCCGAGCCCCTCGCGCTGCGCGGCATGGTGGCCAATCCTTCGGAGGTCTTCCGATCGAATCTGTGGGGCGATCCTCGCAACGTGGTGACGGTGCCCGCGGGGACGCCGCTGGTCTATCGCATCGCCCAGCCCTGGGGCAACCAGGTCCACGTTCCGACCCTTGAGGGGCACCGCTGGTACCTCGAGCCGGGAATGGATGGATCCGAGGAGCTGGTCAGCGACGTCCTGCTGCCGGGCATGGCGGTGAACTACCACTTTGTCGGCGGCGCCGGCTCCGAGATCCAGGCGCCCGGTGACTACCTCTTCCTCGACCGGCGGCAGCCCTTCCTCGAGGCCGGTCTGTGGAACATCCTGCGGGTCACTGACGACGGCACCTCCGGCGGTGCGGACGCGGTGACGGTGAAGACCCTCACCGCAGACCCCGCCCCCGGTGGCGCGACCCTCCACGTGGCCGGGGTCGCCAGCCCGCGTCCCGCCGGGGATACGACGCCGTCAGTGGCGATCTTCACCGGCAGGATGACCGACGGCCGCTGCGCCGGCACCCTCCTCGGCCGCGTGCCGGTGGACCCGGGGAGCGGCGAGTGGCAGCTCGATCGCTCCGTGAGCGAGGCTCCGACCCAGGTCTGTGTCCAATCCCAAGCCGGCGGCACCATGGAGAGGCTCTTCAGTCCCTGATGCTCTCAGGGCTTGTCCGGACGACGCTGGGGCTGCTCGCGGCCTGCGCCATGACCTGGTCCGCCACCGGCGGTGGCGTGGGTGAGGCAGCTGCCATCACCGCCGCCGCCAGCACGCCGATCGCGAGCAAGCCAATCGCGAGCAAGGCGGAAGAGAGCCCTGCCGGTCGCGGATGGCACGGCGAGCCTTTGCCCCCGGGGATGGAGCGCGGCTCCCACCAGGGGGAGTACCTGTGGACTCGCGACCGCTCGGTGATGGTCTACGTCCCCGCCGGGTCCTTCCCCATGGGCAGCGCCACCGGCCCCGCCGACGAGCGCCCGGTGCACGAGGTCGTGCTCGGCGCCTACTACATCGACAAATACGAGACCTCCTGGCGCCAGTGGAAGCTGTCCGGGTTGCCCTACGCCGACAGTCCCGACGATCCGAGAGCCATCCCCCGCGCACCGGACTGGGGCATTCACGACGACCAGCCGGTGGTCAACGTCACCTGGGGCGACGCCCGAGCCTATGCGCGCTGGGCGGGCAAGAGGCTGCCGTCGGAGGCCGAGTGGGAGAAAGCGGCGCGGGGCACCGACGGGCGCAAATACCCCTGGGGCGACGAGCAACCGAGCTATCAGCGCGCCGTCTACCGCGGGCATCCGGAAGCGGAAGCCTCCACGGCGCCGGTGGACTGCTGCGCCGCCGGTGCTTCGCCCTACGGCGTCCTCAATCTGGCGGGCAACGTCTACGAGTGGTGCGAAGACGTCTACCGGCGAGACTTCTACGCCCACTCCCCCACCCATGACCCCGTGGCCCGCGGCGAAGGGCCACACCGGGTCCTCCGCGGCGGCGCCCATGTGCTCGAAGTCGAGGACCTGTCGAGCACCCTCCGCTACCGCCTGCGCACCGGCGACCGTACTCCCTACATCGGCTTCCGGACGGTGGTATCGGGGATCCCCGAGTCGCAGGATTGAGCTACGCCCCCCGCGGGCTCCTGGGACTCAGGGCTGGGGTTCGTCCAGCAGATAGGTGACGACGTCGGCGAAGTCCTGCAGCGTCATCAGGCTGGCGTACTCGGGCATCGAGCTCGGTGTCTGGCACGGACCCTCTTTACAGTTCGGCGCGATGAAGGCACCGGGAACTCGGATCGAATCGTAGATGTATTGCGCCGCCGAGACCCCTTCGATGCGCGTCCCTGCCTCTTCGGCGAGGAGCGCCAGGTCGGGGCCGAAATTGTTCGAGCCCGGCTGTTCCACATCGCCGTGGCAGGCCATGCAACCCAGGGTGCCATCGTAGAGCGCCTTGCCCCGCTCGCCGTCGCCTATGGGCAGGAGCAGGCGGACATCCAGGGGCAGCGCGACCTCTCCCCCCAGCGGCCGCAGGTGGTAGTGCTCCGCCGGCTCGGGGATGGGGAGAAACACCGAGCGTCCCCGCCGGCGCCATTCCACCAG
>JAXHTF010000120.1 GCA_034211275.1 Acidobacteriota bacterium | reverse complement strand
GGGCGGGTGGGGCGACTCAACAAGGCTCGCAGATCCGGTTCACCGCCGGAGCTCTCCCCAGGCTCGTCGGCCGCCGGGGCGAGCAGCAGATCCCGCAGATCGACTCCCAAGGTCTCTTTCAAGGCTTCGGCACAGCGGTCAAGACAGCGTTGGAAGACCGGTTCTTGGCGATACAGCCGGCGAGCCATGGCGGGATGGTGATCGCCCACGCCGGGGAACAGGAAGCTGATCCGCAGCGACGTTCCCGCAACCGCCTCGGTGCCCCGGCGGGCATCCCCGGCGGTGAGCTTCTCGACGGCTTCGGCGGCGGACGCGGCCACCACGTAGGACCGATGGGGCAGCTCCCGGCGACCGGTCTGAAGGGTGAAGGCGACGTCCGCTACCGGCAGGTCGGGGTGATCCCCCAGATGCTCCGCCAGGCGCTGCTCGGCGGCTCGCAGGGCCTCGGCGGTCTTCGCCGACAGGGGCAAGATGTGAGCGCTCCGCCGGGAGGGATCGGAGGGTCTCCGAGGAGCCTCTTCGAGCACCGCGTGGATGTTGGTACCACCCAGGCCGAAAGAGCTAACCCCAGCCCGCCGGGGCCCCTCCTGCCGAGGCCAGGGGCTGGTTTCGGTGTTAACGTAAAACGGGCTGGCGGCGAAATCGATCTTCGGATTCGGCTCGCTGAAGTTGAGGCTCGGTGGCACGATGCCGTGCTCCACCGCCATCGTCGCCTTGATCAGCCCGGCGATGCCGGCGGCCTCGTCCAGATGACCGACATTGCTCTTGACGGAGCCTACGGCACAAAAACCCCGCCGGTCGGTGTAGGAGCGGAAGGCCCGGGTAAGGGCGGCGATCTCGATCGGGTCGCCGAGGGGGGTGGCGCTACCGTGGGCTTCCACGTAGCCGATGGTCTCCGCGTCCACTTCCGCCAAGGCCAGACTCTCGGCGATCACCCGCCGCTGGCCCTCGACGCTGGGAGCGGTAAAGCCGATGCGGTGACCGCCGTCGTTGTTCGCCGCCGTGGCCCGGATCACGGCGTGAATGTGATCGCCGGAGTCCAGCGCATCCTGCAGCCGCCGAAGCGCCACCACACCCACCCCGGAGCCACCCTGGGCGCCTTCGGCCCGGGCGTCGAAGGAGCGGGTGTGGCCGTCCGGCGACGAGACGCTTCCTTCTTCCCACACGTAGCCCGCAACCTGGGGAATGGGAATGCTCACCCCACCTGCCAGGGCCACGTCGCACTCACCCGACAGCACGCTCTGGCAGGCCATGTGAACCGCCAACATCGAGGTGGAGCAACCGCATTGCACCAGGCTGCTGATTCCAGTCAGTCCCAGCCGGTAGGAAATCTGCGTGGGCAGCATGTCCCGGTCGTTGAGCAACCCCGCCTGCATCTCGCCGATGCGCCGGGCCACCGCGCCGGCGGCGGCCAGGAAGTATTCCCGATAGGAGCTCGAGCTGCTGCCGGCAAAGACCCCCACCCGCAGGTCGGAGTGCCGGCCCAGGCAGCCGGCGTGCTCCGCCGCCTCCCAAGCGCACTCCAGGAACAGCCGCTGCTGGGGATCCATCACCATCGCCTCGTTGGGAGTAAACCCGAAGAAGGCGGCGTCGAAGTGCTCCACCTGCTCTACCGGGGCCGCCGCGGGAACGTAGTTGGGCAGGTCCAGAACCTCCTGCGGAATTCCCTGTTCCAGGAGCTCCTCCCGGGAGAAGAAGGTCACCGCCTCCTTCCCTTCGACCAGGATTCGCCAAAGATGATCTAGGGTCGGCGCCAGCGGGAAGCGCCCCGCCATGCCGACGATGGCGATGGCGGTGGGCAGGTCGGTGACCTCGGTAGGGGCTCGGTGCTCGTTCATCTCAACTCTCCTGACCGGCGAGCCGCGTCGCGGCGTCTCTGGAATCTTCGTCACCGGCGGCCCGGCGCTGGGCCCGGCGACGGCGTTCCTGCAAATTGCGCAATCCCTCCGAACGTCCCCGCACCCGACTCACCAGCTGCTGGCGCTGCGCCGGCTCCTGCTCCGCCGCTGCCACCGCCAAATGCTGCGCCTGGCTGAGCACCGTCGGATAGGTGAAGAGATCCACCACCGGCACCTCCTCGCCCAAGGCTTCGGAGAGGGCGCTGGACAAGCGCAGGATGAGCAGGGAGTCGCCGCCGACCTCGAAGAAGTTGTCCTCCACTCCCACCACCTCGAGCCCCAGAACCTTCCGCCAGACCTCGGCGATGAGCTCCTCGCGCTGATTCGACGGTGCTGGCGACGCCCCGGCGGTGATCCCGGCCCCGAAGTCCGGACGCAGCTGGGCGCGGTCCACCTTGCCGTTGGCGGTCAAGGGCAGCTCGTCGAGTACGGTGAAGAAATGGGGCACGAGATAGAGCGGCAGGTGCTCCATCAGCACCAATCGCAGCTCTCGGGGAGTGGGCGCCGGCCGGGCTGCGGGCACCACGAACGCCGCCAAGCGGGGCCCGGCGTCCTCTCCGCCGACCCGGTGAACGGTCACCGCCGCCGCCTGCACCTCCGGCAGGGCGACGAGGGCCGCCTCCACCTCTCCGGGCTCTACCCGATGACCGCGGATCTTCACCTGCCGATCCAACCGACCGAGGAATTCCACCGCCCCGTCGAAGCGCTGCCGCCCACGGTCCCCGGTGCGGTACAGCCGAGCACCCGGCTCTCCGCCCCAGGCATCGGGGACAAAACGGCCGGCGGTGCGCCGGGGTTCTCCCAGATAACCGCGGGCCAACGCCCCACCGCCGAGGTAGATCTCCCCCGGGCAGCCCATGGGAACGGGATGCCCTTCGCGATCCAGCAGCAACAGGCGCGAACCTGCGATGGGGCGTCCTACCGGTACCGCCCGCTGACCGCCGCCATCGGCATCCTCGACCCGGTGCAGGGTGTTGGTGACGGTGGTCTCGGTGAGGCCGAAGACGTGGATCAGCTCCGGTCGCTGCCCGTCAGATCGCCAGCTGGCGATGGCTGGCGCCGAGGGCACGTCGCATCCCAACAAGAGCCGCGACAAGCTCGGAGGAGGGTTCGCATCCCGGCGCTCGAGCTCCCGCACCCACTCGCGCCAGAACCGCGACGGCAGCTCCGCCACGGTCACCCCGTGCTCCCGGATCACCTGCTCCAGCTCATCCACCGCCCCCAACAACTCCATCGACGGCACCACCACCGCGGCTCCCGCTACCAGCGCCGGAAAGACCTCCTCGATGAGGACGTCGAAGCTCGGCGCAGCGAATTGGAGCACCCGATCCCCGGGCTTCAATGCCAACCGCTGCGCCATCTCGACGGCGTAGGCGGACAGGCTGCCGTGGCTCACCGCCACCGCCTTGGGCCGGCCACTGGAACCGGAGGTGTAGAAGGTGTAGGCCAGCTGCTGCCGGTGCGGCAGGGTGTCGGTGGCCCTGGGAAGCGTCTGCGGGGACGCCGGCTCGTCGAGGCTCAGCACCGCCGGCACCGCGGCCCGCACCTCCGCCGGCAACCCGTCCAGAACTTCCTGCTGCCCCATCAACAATCCTGCTCCGGACCGTTTCAGCAGACTCACCAGCCGCTCGACTCCCTGATCCGGATCCAGCGGCAGAAAGACACCGCCGGCGCGCATCACCGCCACCAAGGACACCACCAGCGACGCCGAGCGCAGGGCCGTCAAGGCCACCACCGGCTCCCCCATCGCCGGCTCCCCCATCGCCGGGTCCGCCGCGGCTCGCTGGAACCCTTGGCATTGCAACCGAGCCGCCAGCTCGCCACTCTGTCGCCACAGCTCGCCGTAGGACAGTTCCTTCGACGCCGACACCAACGCCGGCGCCGCCGGATCCGCCTCCGCCCGGCGCCGCACCAGCTCCGGCAGCGGCAGCGGGTCCTCCCCCGTCTCGGGGCTCGCGGACCACTCCCACAGCAGCTGATGCCTCTGCGCCGAGGTCAGCAGAGAGAGCTCGCCGAGACGCCGTCCCGCGTCTCGGCCCTCTTCGGCGAGGGCCAGGAGCAAACGCTCGAAATGCTCGAGGAGCCGCCCAGCGGTGCTCTCGTCGATCTGGCTCTGGTCGTATTCGAGCCCTAGCAGCAGCCGGTCCCCGGGCTCCGCGGACAGGGCGAGGGCGAAGGTCGACCGTTCCTCGGCGTCCTCGATCTCCATCCTCAGCCCGGAACCGGCGCCCTCCTCGGAAGCCTCCTGGGGATAGTTCTGCACCGCCACGAAGGAATGAAAGAGCGTCTCCCCAGGGGCCAGGCCCTCGGCGGCGCTCCAACGCTGGACCTGAATCAGTGGAGTGTGCTGAAACCGCTGGACCTCGCCCAGGCGCCGCTGCACCTCCGGCAACCAGCGGGCGACGGGAGTCGAAGCAGCCACCGGCAGTCGGAGGGGGAGATTGTTGATCAGCAGACCGATCATCGTCTCGACCCCGGGTAGATCCGCGGGACGGCCGGAGACGATGACCCCCAGAACCACGTCCTCGACCCCGGCGTAGCGCCCCAAGAGCAAGCCCCAGGCGCCCTGGATCAGCGCCGCCAGGGTCAGACCGCGGGAGCGCACGAAAGCGTCGAGGGCTAGGGTCGAGGCCCGGGGCAGGGTGCGGTGCCTCTCCCGCGGCACGTGCTTCTCGGCCGCCGCCCGCCGATCCCGGGGCAGCGGCGTGGGGCCCGATAGATTCTCCAGATGGGAGCGCCAAAAGCGCTCCGCAGCGGTGAGATCCTGCCGCTCGAGCCAGGCCACGTACTCCCGAAACGGCCTTACCGGCGGTAGGGAACGCCGCCGGCCAGCCACTTCGTCGGCGTAGAGGGCGGTCAACTCGTCGAGCAGCAGCGGCAGACTCCAGCCGTCCAGGAGCACCTGGTGGAAGCTCCACACCAGCAGGTGCTCCTGGTCCGCAACCTCGGCCACCAGCAGCCGGGCGAGGGGCGGCTGGCGCAGATCGAAGCCACGCCGACGGTCCCGATCCAGCCAGCGCCGCTTCTCGGTCTCCGGATCCCGGCGCCAATTCACCCACTCCAGCGGCGCTTTCACCGAATCCTGTACCAGCTGCAAAGGCTCAGCCAGGTCCTCCCAGCGAAAACTCTTGCGCAAAGCCGGATGGCGCTGCACCAACCGTTGCCAGGCATTGCGCAGGCGGGGCACCCGCAGGTCGCCGTGAAGCCGGCAGATGAGCTGGCCCACGTAGGTGCCCCGCTGGCTATAACGCACCGTCTCCACCAGCATGGCCTGCTGGAGCGGCGTCAGGCGGTAGAGATCCTGCAGCTCCTGCCCCGACTGCCTCAACTTTTCCTGAGTCTGACGCAACCAGGCCCGAGAGACCTGCGCGAGGGGGAAGTCGGCGGGGATCCAGGCTCCGGCGACATCGGTCTGGGGACGAATCAGCGAACGCAGAGCCTCCGCTGCCGCCTGCGCCATGGCGGTCACCGTCTCGGCCCGGAAGCGCCCTCCGCTGTAGCTCCAGGAGAGGGTCAGCCGGCCGTCCCGAACCTCCGACTCCACCACCAACTCGTGGGTCTGGAGCGCTTCCGGACCGGCAGAGGCACCCACCGCCTCGTCGGCCACCGTCAGCAATCCCCCGACACCCTTCCCCGGCTCCCCGCCGCCGGCTTCGGCCCCTCGGGTGACCCTGCCCTGATGGTTGAAGAGCACCGGCGGCGTCGGCAGCTGTCGCCAGCACCGGCGCAGCTCCGCGGGACCGCGATACAACAACCAGCCCCAGCCCAGACTGCCACCGAGACTGCCGCCGGGAATGGACCGTAGGGCTGCCTTGACGGCCGCCACCAGAGCCGGTTCATCTGCGGCCTCCCCAGGCTCCACCACGAGAGGGTAAAGTGTGGTCAGCCAGCCGACGGTGCTCGCCGGCAGCAAGCCCTCCACGGGATTGCCGCGACCGTGGCCCTCCACCTCCATCCAAGCCACGCCGGCACTGGCACTGGCACTGGCACTGGCACTGGCACTGGTGGCGCTGGTAGCGGCAGCGGGCCGGGCATGGGAGCGTAGCCCCGCCACCACCGCCGCCAGGGCCACCTCCTCCAAGCGCGCGCGCAGCGGCCGCAGCCGCTCCTCCAACCGGGCGGTCTCCGCCACCGACAAGCCCGCGGAGACTTCCCGCTGGAGCGCCAGGGCGCGGCTGCCGTGAGGAAAGTCCGGTTCGATTCGGAGCGCCTCCCGGGCCCGATCCAGGCGCTCCTGCCAGAAAGGGATCTCGGCGTCGAAGCCGCCCGCCGTGGCGTGCTCCTCCAGCCCTCGGCTCCACTGCAGAAACGAAGGTCCGGGAGCGGTGCTCCGCTCCCGATGGAGCTCCGCCGGGGCCTCCAGGCTCAGTTCCAGGTCCCGCCCCAGCACCTGCCAGGAAACGTTGTCCAGCACCAGATGGTGAGCCACCAGCAAGAGCCTCTGGCCTCCCGCCGCCTCCGGCACCCGAAAGAGCATGGCCCGCAGCAGCGGCGGCTCATCGAGACGGAAACTGGCCTGGACCCGCTCCGCCGTACGCTCCAACCCCTCTTTCCAACCCGCCCCCAGGGCGCGCAGATCCACCTGCGCCCAGGGCGTTGCGGGAGTCGCCGCCGGCAGCTGAACTTCCTGGCGCCAATCCGGCCGTGTCTCGAAGCCGACTCCGGAGGCCTGCGCCGAGACCGCGGACGATCTTTCGAAGAACAATCTCAGGGCGTCGTGCCGGCGCACCAAGAGGGCCAGAGCCCGCGCCAACTCCCGTAGTCCGAGCGGTCGGCGGGGGCGCAAGAGAACCGCCAGGTTGGCGTGCTCCCGATGCTCTAACCCAGCCTCCAAGAACCAGCGCTGAACCGGCAGCAGGGGTGCAGGGCCCGCCGCCGGCCCCGAATCCTCCTGCGCCGCCCGCGGGAGCTCCTCTGTTGCTTCCCCAGCGGCGGCGGCCAGCCCCGCCACCGTCGGATGCTCGAAGACCTGCGGCGGGGTCAGCGCCAGCCCCCGGCCATGGAGCCGGGAAACGATCTGGAGAGCCAGGATCGAATCGCCGCCGAGAGCGAAGAAATCGTCGAAGCGGCCGACGGACCGAAGCCCCAATACCTCGCACCACACCGCCGCCACCGTCGCCTCCGCTCCCGGCCGAGGAGCCTCTTCGGGCGCCGCCGTCTCCATCTGCGGGGCCGGTAGGGCGCGATAGTCCACCTTGCCGTGGACGGTCAGGGGCAACGCAGGCAGGAGGATGAGGAACGGCGGGAGGAGATGACCGGGTAACCGTAGCGCCAGCTCTCGGCGCAGCTCCTCGGGACTCGTCTCCATCCCCTCCGTGGGTACGGCATAGGCCGCTAGCCGCGGCCCCGAATCCGCTCCGTCCACCGCCGTCACCGCCGCTTCCGTCACCGCCGGTAGCTCCTCCAGCGCCGCTTCCACCTCGCCGGGCTCGACCCGGTGACCCCGAATCTTCAGCTGGCGATCCAGCCGCCCGAGAAACTCCACCGCGCCGTCGAAACGCTGACGGGCCAGGTCCCCGGTTCGGTACAGCCGCGCGCCGGGTTTCCAGCTCCACGGGTCGGGCACGAAGCGGCCAGCGGTTCGCCGCGGCTCTCCCAGGTAGCCCCGGGCCAGATTCTCGCCGCCGAGATAGATTTCTCCCGGACTGCCGGCCGGTACGGGAGCGCCCCGAGGATCCAAGAGCAGGAGCCGTGTGCCCGCCACCGGGCGCCCCGCGGGCACCGGACGCAGACCCCGGCCGTCGTCCTCGGTGATGCGGTGCACGGTGTTGGTGACGATGGTCTCCGTCAGCCCGAAGACGTGGATCAGCTCCGGCGCCAAAACCTCCAGACTCTCGGGCGTCTCCGGATTCTCGGAGCCGCCCAGTTTGGATCGCCAGGTGGCGATGGCCTTTGGCGAGGGCACGTCGCAGCCCAAGAGAACCCGCGACAGGCTCGATGGCGGTCGCGCCCGCCGCCGCTCCAGCTCCCGCACCCATTCGCGCCAATACCGCGAAGGCAGCTCCGCCACCGTCACCCGGTGACGCACCATCGCTTCCTCCAGCTGGTCCGGCGCCCCCAGCAGCTCCCTCGAGGGCACCACCACCGCCGCCCCCGCCACCAGTGCCGGGAAGACCTCCTCGATCACCACGTCGAAGCTGGGAGCGGCGAATTGGAGCACCCGATCTCCGGCTCCCAACTCCAGCCGCTGAGCCATTTCCACCGAGTAGGCGGAGAGCCTTCCGTGGCTCACCGCCACCGCTTTGGGCCGGCCGCTGGAACCGGAGGTGAAGAAAGCGTAGGCCAGCTGCCGTGGGTCGGGGATCTGCTCGGGCCGGCCCGGAGCTCCTGGGGACGAAGGGCCCACGGTGTCGCAGGGGAGCATCCCTGGCACCGCCGCTTTCACCGCCTCCGGAAGCGACGCCAGCACCGCCCCCTCTGCCATCAGCAACCGCGCACCGGAGCGTTGCAACAGATCCACCAGCCGCTCCGCTCCCTGCTTCGGATTCACCGGCAGGAAGACGCCACCGGCGCGCAAGATGGCGACCATGGCCACCACCAGCGAGGGCGACGGGGCCGCCGCCAGAACCACCAGAGGCTCCGGTCCGGCCCCTTCCAGCGTTGCCCTCAACAGCATCGCCAGCTCGCCGCTACGGTGCCACAGCCGGCGGTAGGAGAGCTCTTCCGACTCCGCCACCAACGCCGGGGCCGTCGGGCTCTGCTCCACGGTTCGTCGCAACAGCTCCGGGAACGGCGCCACCGGCTCTCTCGCCATCTCTTTCGACACCGACGGAGCAGCGGACCATTCCCATAGCAATTGATGCCGCTGCGCCGCCGTGAGCAGGGAAAGCTCGCCGAGGGGCTTTTGCGACGGGGCGGTCGAGAGCTCCCTCAGCAGCACCTCCAGATGCTCCAGCAGCCGGCGGGCGGAGCTGTCGTCGAGCCGTTGGGCGTCGTATTCGAGCTCGAGGTGGAGCCGTTCTCCCGGGTTTGCGGTGAGCACCAGGCCGAAGTCGGACCGTTCCTCGGTGCCCAGCACCTCCACTCCCAATCCCGCGTCGGCGCTGTCGTCGGGGGTTGCCGGAGGCTGATTCTGCACCGCGACGAAGGAGTCGAAGAGGGCTTCTCCAGCGGGTAGGGCGGATTCCGGGCACCAGCGTTGGATCGCGGCGAGGGGCGTGGCTTGAAAGCCGCGGATCTGTTCCAGGCGCCGCTGCGCCTCCTGCAGCCACGGCAGCACCTCCGCCGATGCCGGCAGCTCGAGGCGCAGCGGCAGATTGTTGATCAGCAGACCGACCATGGACTCGACCCGGGGCAGCTCCGCCGGCCGGCCCGAGACGGTCACCCCGAAGACCACGTCGCTGATACCGCCGTAGCGGCCCAGCAGCAGGCCCCAGGCTGCCTGCACCAGGGTAGCGAGGGTCAGCTGACGGCGACGGGAGGAGCGCCCCAACGCTGCCGTCGCCGGCACCGACAAACGCATCGACACCTCGCGGTGGCATGGCTCACCGGTTTCCCTACGATCCCAGGGCAGAGGTGTCGGTCCCGGGAACCCTTCCAGGGACTTTCGCCAGAAGGCCTCCGCCGCTTCCTGGTCCTGAGCTCGCTGCCAGGCGACATAGTCACGAAAGCGCGGCGCCGGTGGGAGCGTCGGCTCGGCCCCCAGCACCGCGTCGCGGTAGAGCAGCGCCAGCTCCTGGAGCAAGACCGGCAGGCTCCAGCCGTCGAGCACGAGCTGATGGAAACTCCACACCAGAAGGTGCTCCGTCTCCCCACTGCGCACCACCAGCAGCCTCGTCATGGGCGCTTCTTCGAGCGGAAAGCCGCGACGCCGGTCCCGCTCCAGCCAGCCTTGCCGGAACCCCTCGTCCCGCCGTCTCCAATCCCCGGTCTCGAAAGCCGGTGGCGCCGAATCCAGGACCAATTGCAGCGGTTCGTCGAGACCTCGCCATCGGAAACTGGTGCGCAGGCCATCGTGGCGCGCCACCAGACCGCGCCAGGCTTCCTCGAGGGCTGAGAGCCGCAGATCGCCGTGGAGTCGGCAGAGGAGCTGACCGACGTAGGTGCCCCGATCTTCGTGACGCAGGGTCTCCACCAGCATCGCCTGCTGCATGGGCGTCAGCGGATAGACGTCCCGCAGAAGGCTGCCAGCGGCGCGCACCCGTTCTTGCTGCTCGTCGAGCCATTGCCGCGAGACCCGCACCAAAGGAAGGTCGGACGGAGTCAGCGTGGCAGCCTCGGCGTCTCGGCAATGGGTCACCAGTGCTTCCAGGCAGCAACCGAAGCGCAGCGCCAGGGATTCGACCGCGTCCCGCCGCAGCCGGGCTGGCCCAAAGGTCCACGTCACTTCCAATCCCTCGGCGCCGATCCCGGCGTTGATCTCCAAGGCGTGTTGACGCCGGAGCAGCGGCGATTCGGTGGCGCCTACCGCTTCCGTCGCCAGCTCCAATCCCCGTCCATCCTCACCGACGTCGAAGCGACCGGCATAGTGGAAGAGGATCTCCGGCCGCACCCGCCGCAGCTCGCCTCGATCCTCCCCCGCACCGTCCCCGGCCCCGCCACTGGCCGGACCACCGGCGGTCAGCCATCCATAGGCCACGCCGCCATCGGGCACGCTCCGCAGGGTTTCTTTGACCGCGGTCAAGACCCCCCGGGCGTCCCGCTCCCGTCGCAAGTCCAAAAGCACGGGATACAGACAGGTAAACCAGCCGATAGAGCGAGAGAGATCGGCTCCCTCCAGCAGCTCCTCCTGCCGCCCGTGAGCCTCCAGGTCCAGCAGCGCCAGCCGGACCCCGGTGATCTCCCCCAGCGCCTCCCCCAACGCCGCCACGAGCAGCTCCTGGATGTTCATCCCGTAGGTCGTCGAGGCCGCCTGCACCAGCTCCCGGGCTGTCCACGCCGGCAGCTGCTGGGTCACGGTTTCCGCCTCCCCGGCGAGGTCGTCCACAGCCTCTAGGGACGCGAGCCGCGGCACCTCCGGCGCCGCCACCAGTGAGCGAAGCCAGAAATCCCGCTGCTGCTGCAGATCCTCGCCATCCGCCGCCGCGAGCCGCCGGGCCCAGGTGCTGAAGGGGGTCGTAATGGGCGGTAACGAGACCTGGGGATCGTCGTAGGCCGTCAGCAGCTCCTCCATCAGGATGCGCCACGAGACCGTATCCACCACCAAGTGGTGGGCTACCACGAGCAGCCGGCAAACCCCCGGGCCAACGAAGAGCAACGCCCGCATCACCGGGCCCTTTTGCAGGTCCAGGCTGCGCTGGGCCGCCGCCGCCACCGCGCTGAGGGCCGGGGAGCGGGCGGCAGCAGGGAGAGCGCCGAGATCCACCGTGGCCAACGGCAGGGTCCCTTCTTCAGGGCCGGCGCAGACCTGGCGCCAGCGGCCGGCGGCGGTACGGAGGAAGCGCAGCCGCAGCGCATCGTGGCGCCGCGGGAGCCGGGCGAGGGCGCCTTCCAACCGCTCCGGATCGAGCCAGAAGCCCTCCGTAGGAGTCGCCCCGGCGGCACCCCGACCCAGCAACAGCGGCAGCGTCCAATGCTCGGGATGGGGTGGATCGGAGTCCAGGAACCAGCGTTGCATCGGCGTCAGAGGCACCGGTCCCGGGGATGCCGCGGCCGGTGCTGCCGCGTCCTCCTCCCGCCCCCCTGGCGCCGCCGCCAGCGCCGCGGCCAGACGCCGCACCGTCGGATGGCGGAAGAGGTCGCCGGGCTGAACCTGCAGACCGTGTTTCTGGCACCGGGAGGCGATGCGGATGGCGAGGATGGAATCGCCTCCGAGCTCGAAGAAGCTGTCCTCCGGACCGACCCCTTCCACCCCCAGCCCTGCTTCCCAAACCCGGGCCAGGGTGCGCTCCGCCTCGCCGTCCAGCTCGCCCCGTCCCGGCGCGGCGGTGGAAATCAAGGACGACAGGGACGAGCGGTCGATCTTGCCCTGGGGAGTGCGGGGCAGGGCGGCGAGGAAAACGAAACGCGCCGGTACCAGATGCTCCGGCAGCCGCCGCCGTAGGGCCGGCGTCAGGGCTTCGGAAGTCCACTGCGAGCCGCCCCGGGCCCGGCCGTCGTCGACCACCAGATACGCGACCAGCTGAAGATCTCCGGCGCTAGCCCCCTGCACCGCCCCCACCGCCACTTCCCTCACCCCCGGAAGCGCGGCGAGAGCGGCCTCCACCTCTCCCGGCTCGATGCGGTAGCCCCGGATCTTCAGCTGTTGGTCCAATCGGCCAAGGAATTGCAGCTCGCCGCTCCCCAACCAGCGCACCCGGTCCCCGGTCCGATAGAGCCGCGCTCCGGGATCCGGGGAAAAGGGATCGGGGAGAAAACGCGCCGCCGTGAGAGCCGGCCGACGCAAATACCCGCGACCGAGACCGCGACCGCCCAGGTACAGCTCTCCGGCCAGCCCCAGGGGCGTCGGGCGGCCGGCACCGTCGAGCACCAGGGCCCGGACTCCGTCCAGCGGCCGCCCGAGGGGCAAGGGAACCGGCATGGAACCGGCGACCTCGTCCGCCCCCACTGGCCGCAGGGCGCTGGTGACCGTGGTCTCGGTAAGCCCGAAGACGTGGACCAGGGGACGGCCGGTACGCCGCCACCGATCGATTTCCGCTGGGCGAGGTGCTTCGCAGCCGACCAGAACCCAGCGCACCGAGGCCGGCAGGGGAGCTTCCTCGTCGAGGCTGTGCAACCACTCCCGCCAAAATGGTGCCGGCAGCTCGAGCCCGGTCACGCCATACTCGGCCAGCACGGAGATCAGCGCCCCCGGTGAGCCCAGTAGATCTTCTCCCGGCAACACCACCGCCGCGCCGGCGGCGAGGGCTGGGAAGACCTCTTCCACCATCACGTCGAACGCCGGCGAGGCAAACTGCAGCATGCGCTGGCCGGGTCCCAGAGCCAGGCGCCGGACCATCTGCGTGACATAGGCGGCGAAGGCACCGTGGGGAATGATCACCCCCTTGGGCTTGCCGGTGGAGCCAGAGGTGTAGAAGACGTAGGCCGAGCTCTGCGGCGACCGCGACAGGGAGGATGCAGTGAACCGCGGGGAAGACCTGGGGGATAGATCTTCCGGCGCTTCCTCGAGGGCCTCGGAAGCCTCGGACAGCTCCACCACCCGCACCACCGCCGAGAGCTCGCTATGTCCGCGCTCCACCAGCTCCGGGGCCACCAGCAGCAGCCGGCAACCGGCATCCTCGAGGATTTCCCGCCAGCGCGCCGGCGGCGCCGAGGGATCCAAGGGCAGGAACGGGGCCCGCGCCTCCATCACCGCCACCAAGGCTAAGACCAGAGACGGCGCGCGCGGCGCCAGCACCGCGACCGGAACCTCCCCTTCCGAGCCCAGGCTTCGCAACGCCTTTCCCAGGCGCCGGCTCCTGCTCCGGAGCAGCCCATGGCTCATCCGCTCACCAGCGGCGATGAGCGCCGGAGCTTGCGGGGCCTTCTCCGCCGCTGCCGCCAACAAAGCGGGAACCGACTGCATCGATGCCAGCCCCATGGATACCGGTGGCTCCTGCCACTCCACCAGCAGCTGATGCGCCTCCCCCGAGGTCAAGAGCGGCAGCTCCTCCAGCGCCTGATGGACGCCACGGGTCATGCCCTCGAGCAAGGTGCTGAAATGCCGCAGCAGACGGAGGATTTGCACGCAACCCGCTCGCCGGGCGTCGTATTGGGCTTCCAGCTCGAGGAAATCCCCCGCAGCCAGCACCACCAGTACGAGGGTGAAGCCGGGCTTCTCCTCCATGCCCAAGACCTCCACCGCCAACCCCTCGGGAGGAGGCCCCAGACCTTGGGAGAGGGTCTCCCCTTGGAAGGACAGAACTCCGTCGAAGAGTCGTCGCGAACCCGGTACTCCGCTCCACTGGCGGATCTGCCGTAGGGGAACGTGCTCATGGTGCCGAGCCTCGACCCGCTGAGCCTGGAGCTGCTTCAACCACGACCCTAGAGGAGTCCGAGAGCCCCAGCGGGCGCGCACCGGCAGCGTGCTGACAAAGAGCCCGATCATCTCCGGCAATCCGGCGAGGTCGCCGGAGCGGCCCGCCCCGATGGTGCCGAAGACCACGTCCCGGCAGCGCCCATAGCGCCCCAAGAGAAGACCAAAGGCCCCTTCCATCAGCGTCGCCAGGGTCACCCCGGCGTCCTCCGCGAGGCGCTGGAGACGCCGCGCCGTCGAGGGTGCCAGGCGCCGACGCTCTTGCCCCCACTGCTCGCCGCCGGGGCCGCTAGGCCGTTCCGGCTCCAGGGGCCACGGCGTCGGCTCCCTCAGCCCTTCCAGACAGCTGCGCCAGAAGCGCTCCGGTGCGGCGGTATCCTGCCCTTGAATCCACTGAACATAGTGCCGAAAAGGGGGAGGCGGAGAGGGCAACCGGGGATCGAGGTGCTGCCGCAAGGCCTCATAAGCGGCAAAGACCTCTCGCAGCACCAGCGGGTAGGACCAGCCGTCGAGGATCAGATGATGCAGAGTCCAGACGAAGAAATGGCGCTGAGGCGACAGTCTGAGCACCGTCAGGCGCAGCAGCGGGGCTCGGCTGAGATCGAAGCCCCGGCGGCGGTCCGCCGCCAGCAGAGACGGGAGCCGCCGCCGCGCTTCGGTCTGGGCAACACCGCTCCAATCTTCCACCCGCAGAGGCAACCTCGCCTGCCGCCCCACCACCTGGAGGGGATGCTTCATCCTGCGCCAGGCGAAGGCGGTGCGCAGAACCGGGTGACGCCTCAGGACGTGGCGCCAGGCCCGTGCGAACCACCCGAGATTCAGAAGGCCGTCCAGCCGACACTGCAGCTGGACGGTATAGAGCGGCTCATGGGGAGCCACCAGCTCTTCGAAGAGCATCGCCTCCTGGAGCGGTGAGAGGGGATAGACATCCTCGACGTGCTGGGTGGGTGGGGCAGCCATAAAGGGAGTTTCGGCGAGGGGCACTCCTCGCCACCAAAAACTCGCTGAAGCTGATAGATCAACCGATCTTCCGGCACGGGAGCACGTGGTGCGGCCTGCCTCCAGCCTTCAGTGAAATCTTTGGCGCAACCAACAAACCAAACGAGCGATTAGGTCACCAACTAGAGGAGTGCCCGCGCACGGGGAATCGGGACAGCCCCCGGGGAAATGGCAAAGCTCGTCACCGGAGCTTCTCCGGAACCACCTTTCACAGGGTGCGGCACCGCTGAGGAGAGTCCGCTGACCTCGCCTTTCCGGCTAGGAGCTCCGATCTAGCCGTCGCTCACCGGGGCGCTACGCAGCAGACTGGATGCTGCCGCCAGGCCCTTCTCCAACTCGGCGGTGCTGCAGCCGAAGCCCAGACGGGCGTGTTCCGGGAAACCGAAGCAATTGCCCGGCACCAGCAGCGTGCGGTGCTCCTGGGCCAGCCGGTGGCAAAAAGCCTCCACGTCCAGACCGCCCTTGAAGCGAGGGAAGCCGCAAACGCCACCGGCGGGAACTACCCACTCGACGAACTCCGAATGTTCGTCGATCCAGCGGCCCAGCAGCGCTCGGTTGTGGCGTGCCTGCTCCAGACGCTTGCCCACCAGGACCTCTCCGGCATCCAGGGCTTTCTCGAAGATCAGCTCCACCAACGGTGACAGGTGCAGGAGGGTGTAATCCCGCAGACGCACGAAGCGCTCCAGGATCTTCGGGTCGGCGACGCACCAACCCACCCGCAGCCCGGGCAGCCCGTAGGCCTTGGAGAAGGTACCCATGGACAGAGCCTTGTCGTAGACCAGCGGTGGCTCCGGCAGCGGCTCGGTGTCGTAGACCAGCTCGGTGAAGGCGCCGTCCCAGACCAGGTAGGCATCGGCCTGACGACAGCGCTCGATGAGCTCCGCCTGCTCGTCGGCGGTGAGGGTGGCACCGGTGGGATTGTGGGGGAAGTTCACCACCACCATCTTGGTGTCCGGAGTGAGCAGGTCGTCCAGATCCGCCATCTGCGGCCGGAAGCCGTTCTCCCACTTCATATTCCACCGCTTGAGCCGGGCTCCCATGGTCTGCGCCACCGAGTACAGCTGCTGGTAGAAGGGATCGAGGACCAGAACCTCGTCCCCCTCCTCCACCAGGGCGCTCATGATCAGGAAGTTGGCCTCGGTGGAGCCGTGGGTGACCATGGTCTTGCTCACGTCACCGCCGGCGAAACGCCTCGCCACCGCCTCCCGGGCATTGTCGCCACCCAAGGTCATGCTGTCGTGGAAGAGGATCCCGTCGAGCTGGTCACGGGTGAGCTCGGTATGCTCATAGAGGTCGGTCATGGAGTAGTTCTCCACGCCGCTGCTCCCGATGTCGTAATCGGTTTCGAAGTAGTAATAACGCATCCACTCTTCGAGCAGAGCTTTTTCAAATTTCATCCTTCGGACCTTTCTAACTTGGTGATTCCAGCTCGCTGGTCAGACCGCTTCGCGGTAGTACTCCGTCTCGTCGACCGGCTTGTCGTAGACCAGCTGGCCGTAGTCCAGTTTGATGATGCGATCGCCCATGTGGTAGTAGGCATCGTCGTGACTGATGGCGAGGACCAGCTTCCCGCGCCGCTTCAGCTCCGGTAGCAGGTGATGGTAGAAGACTTTCTTGAATTCCGGATCCTGATCCGCCGCCCACTCGTCGAAGAGGAAGATAGGCGAGTCCTCCAGGTAGGCGGTCAGCAGAGCTAGGCGCTTGCGCTGCCCCTGAGACAGATCCAAGGTCGAGAGGCGCCCGTTCTCGATCCGCACCTTGTGCTTGAGGTGCAAATCCTTGAGGTACTCGCGGGCGTTCTCGTCGAGATCTGGGCTCTCGAGCCCCAGCAGAGTCTCAAACAGGAAGAAATCCGAGAAGACCGCGGCGAATTGCTCTCGATAGTCGCTGCGGTTGCTGTCGTCGATGGCCTCCCCGTCGAGAAACAGCTCGCCCTCTTCCGGGGGATAGAGTCCCATCAGCACCTTCGCCAAGGTGGTCTTGCCGCTGCCGTTGCCGCCGACGATGAAGACCAGTTCCCCGGGCTGAAATTCGAGGTTCATAGGACCGAGGGAGAATTCTTCGTCAGCACTGTCGTGGCGATAGGTGTGGGCGATGTTGCGTGCGGCCAATCGATTCCATTCGGGCTTGGCCGTGCTCGTGCCCTCCGCTTCGCTGACCCCGGACGTCAGGGAGATTCCCAACCCCTCGATCTTGCGCACCGAGACGTCGGCGTTGGTCAGACCGGGCAGATCGTTGAGCACCATCTGCAACGGCGTCAGCATGTAGAACAGGACCAGGGTGTAGCTGCCCAAGACCTTGCGATCGAGGCCGTCGATCCACAGCGGCAGGAAGAAGAGAACCGTTCCCAGGAGCAGGAAGAAGATCGCATTGCCCCAGGTACCCGCGGCGATGAAGATCTTCGACGCCTTGATTTCCAGGCTTCGCTGCCTGCCGGCGATCTTGCGCACCATGTCCATGAAGGCCAGACGCCGGCTACGGCGCATCTTGAGCTCCTTGGTGCCCTGGGTCGAGCCCCGAAAGCAGTCGAATAGCTCGTCCTCCACCTCACGGGCCAGCTCCTGGACGCGGATACCCGCCATCAAGGGAATCTGATAGCTGATCACGCCGACGAGAATGAATACGAGAACCGCCAACAGCACCGGCCAGGAAAGCCATCCCATATAGGCCAGACAGCCCACCACCACCGCCGCGTTGATGAAGAACTGGGGCATGTTGGCCAGGGCGTCGGTGACGCTCTCGATGTCCTCGGTCAGCGCCACCATCAGCTTTGCCGGCCCCTGTTCTTCGAGCCGGCGCAAGGGAGCGGTGAGGATTCGGTCGGTCAAGTCCACCCGCAGCTCGTAGGTGGCCCGCTGACCGAGCAATGTCAAGGTATAGGAAGCGATGTAGCGGGCCACCATGACCAGCGGCAGCATGACGAAGAACGCCAGCACAAGCTTGCCACCGGAGAGGAATGCTTCCCCGTAGAGATATTCGTTAATCAGGAAGAGGAGGCCAGTACTCAATAGGCCGCTCACCACGCCCGAGATCACGACCGCGGCGAAGATGCCGCGCCGTGAATAGGCTTTGATGACGTGGAATAACTTCATTTCAGATCACTCCTTTTGGGTTGAACGTCATCGAACTCAGAGAGTACTGACGTCAAAATCTTGCCAAGCTCCGCAATGTGGTTCGGACCGAGCATGTCGAAGTGGTGTCCTGGCACGCGCTCTACTCGAACCCGCGTTCCGGAAGCCTTCTTCCAGCCGAGATCGTTGGGCACCCAGCGATCCCAGTAACGGGCACGCAAGATCGCCACCCGAGCCTGAATGCCCCGCACCAAGCGCTCCCAGGGGCCGTCATCGCTGCTCTCCTCCGGCGGCGGCAAGGCCTCGCTGGCCTTGAGCAGGATCAGATCGCCGTCGTAGGGACCGGGCTCGTAAGCCGGCAAGGCCTGGAAGTTGATCTTGAAGATCTCGAAGAAGCGCCGCAGCTGCTTGACTTTGACCTCCGGCGGGAACTGACCGGAGTCCTGGGCCCGTTCCAAGATGTACGCGAGCCGGTCGTTGAGGCTGAGCTGGGAGAACTCTTCTTCCGGTAGCTCGATGTCCACCTGCAGACCGAAGTTGAGGGCAAAGGCGTCGAGGAGATTCTCTTCATCCCTGGCGCCGAGACGATCGAAGGCGCTCGGCACCTTGCTGTCGAGCAACACCACCGGAGCCACTTCCTTGCCCAGACGCCGCAGCTGGCTAGCCACTTCGTAGGCGAGGGTGCCGCCGAAGGACCAACCGCCGACATGGTAGGGCCCCTCCGGCTGGTGCTCGATGATCTCGCTGACGTAGTGAGCCGCCATATCCTCGATGCGGTTGAACGGTGCGATGCCGCCGTCGAGACCCTGAGATTGGATGCCGAAGTGCGGCCTCTGGTCGTCGAGATGCTCGACCAGGTTGCGGTAGAAGAAGACCGTGCCGCTGACCGGATGGACCCAGTACATGGGCTTGCCCTCGCCCTCCGGCCGGATCGGCACCAACGAGGCATACAGACCTTCCTCCGACTCTCCGCTGATCAGTGCCGCCAGGGCTTCGATGGTCGGATTCTTGAACAGGGCCGCGACGGGCAGACGCTTGCCCGTCGTCTGCTCGATGTTGTTGAGCAAACGGACGCCGAGCAGCGAATGGCCGCCCAAGGCGAAGAAGTTGGCGCGGATGCTGATGGGTGACACGTCCAACATCCGTTCCCACAGCTTGACCAGCAAACGCTCGACCTCGGTACGCGGCGCCAGGTATTGGTCGGCCGCTGCGACCGAGCCATCCGGTGCCGGCAGCCGGCGACGATCGACCTTACCGTTGGGGGTGAGGGGCATTTGTTCCAGCATCACCACGTGGCTTGGAACCATGTAGGCCGGCAGTCGTTCGCTCACCGCGTTGCGAATCGTTTCGGCGAGGTCCTGCGGATCCTCCACTCCTTCGGCGGGAGTCGCATACGCCACCAGCTGGAGACCCGCGCTCTCTGTCGCACGAGCGGTAACCACCACCTCGCCGACGCCCTCCTGGGAAGCCGCCACCGCCTCGACCTCGCCGAGCTCGATGCGGAAGCCGCGCACCTTGACCTGGTGGTCGATGCGGCCCAGGAACTCCAGCTCGCCGTCCGGCCGGCGGCGCACCAGGTCCCCGGTGCGATACAGCCGTCCGCCCTCGCGCAGGCCCTCACCTTCGCTCAAGCCATCCGGAATCCACTTCTCCGCTGTCAGCGCCGGCCGGCCCAGATAACCCCGGGCCAGACCCGCGCCGCCCAACAACAGCTCTCCCGCAACGCCCGTCGGCACCTGACGACCGAAGCGGTCTGCCACGTAGGCCACCGTGCCGCCAAGCGGCCCGCCGATGGTCGGAGCCTCCTGCGAATCCCGCGGCACCAGGTTCCAGGTCGAATAGGTCGTGTCCTCCGACGGACCGTAGAGGTTGAAGACCCGCTGCACCTGCGACGAGCGGTAGATCGAGTCCACCAGCTCCCGAGACAGCGCCTCGCCTGCCAGATTCACCGTCCGCACCGACGCCGGCAGGCCTTCGCCCCGCACCAGCTCCGCCAGCGCCGAGGGCACCGTGTTGACCAGACGGACGCCTGAATCCAGTCCCTCGGAGACCTCCCGCAGCGCCAGCGCATCCTTCGCCAGCACCACCGTGCCGCCCCGGGTCAGCGGAACGAAGAGCTCGAAGATCGACAGGTCGAAGCACACCGACGTCGCAGCCATCACCGCCGATAGATCCTCTGCACCGTAGTGCTCCCGCGACCACTCGAGCAGCGCCAGCGCGCTGCGATGCTCGATGGCGACGCCCTTCGGACGACCCGTCGAGCCCGAGGTGTAGATCACGTAGGCCAGCTGCTCTGCTACCTGCTGTCCGGCCACCGGCTCCCAAGCCGCCGAGGCGCCCTCCGAAGCCGGCCATTGCCGATCCAAAGACCGGTCCAAAGGCTGGTCCAAGCGCACCAGCGTGCGCTGTCCAGCTGCCCCGTCCTCACCGGCGTCCAGCAGATCGTCGAGCAGGTCGCCCTCGGTGATCGCCAGCCGGGAGCCGGAGTCTTCGAGCATGAAGCGGCGGCGCTCCTGAGGATACGCCGGGTCCACCGGCACGTAGGCGCCACCAGCCTTGAGCACCGACAGCAGCGCCAGCGGCAGCTGGGCCGTCCGATGCAGGCACACCGCCACCGTTTCCTCCGGCCTCAACCCCAGCGACACCAGGCCCGACGCCAGACGGTTCGACTCCTCCTCCAGCCGCTGGTAGGTCCAGCGCTCCTGGCCGACCACCAGGGCCACCGCCTCCGGCGTCCGCTGCGCCTGGGCGCTGAACGCCTGGTGCAGGCTCTGCGCCGCCGGTCGGGGCCTTCCGGTGTCGTTCCACTCCACCAACTGCTGCCGCTCCGCCGCGCTCAGCAGCTCGATTTCCCGGAACGAGCGCTC